>DATAQH010000216.1:0-5955 GCA_036264815.1 Candidatus Cybelea sp. | reverse complement strand
CGGTGAGCCAGTGATGGGTGTGAACGACCAGCACCTTCATCTCGGGAAACGCGGCCATGCCGCCGCCGATCGTCAGCAGCGAGAGATAAGAGAAGACGCGAATCAGTGGAGGGATCTGATCCATTGATCCTCCTCCTCCGCGGGCGGTTCCGGCTTGACGTGCGGACGATAAGTAAAGATTGCGACCGCGCCGACGACGAGCAGAACGACCGGCACGCCCAACTTGAAGTAGTTGATTCCGAGGACGGCGGCCAGCACGAAGAGCGCATCGTAGAAGCCCTTGAGGGATTTCTTGCCGATCTGAAACCAGGTCGACGCGAGCAGACCGACCGCCGCCGCCGCAACGCCGCGTAAAGCCGCCGTCGCATACGGGCGCGCGTGCGCGTTGCTATACGCCATTCCTGCGGCCGTCATAAAGAAGAAGGCCGGCAAACAGATACCGAGCAGTCCGAGCATCGCGCCGACCGTGCCGTAGAGGCGGTCCCCGGCGAGTATCGCGATGTTCGTCGCGTTGAGGCCGGGCAGCGTGTTGCTGATCGACGTCATCTCCAAAAACTCGTCATCGCTAAACCACTTCTTTTCGCGCACGAGGGTATTCCGCAGATATGCGACGACGCCGCCGCCGAAGCTGATCGCGCCGATCTTCAAAAAGACCAAAAACAGCTCGAGCGGTGAGACTTTCACCTCGACCCGTGACGTCTTCTCTTTGATGGCGGTCGCTTCACTCATGCGCTTGCGGAGGGTTGCCTTTTAAGCGGTAAACGAGACCGGTCTTGGTCGTTCCGAGATAGAGCCAACCGGTCGCGATCAGCTGCAGCTTGATGAACAGCTCCTCCACCCGCTGTTTGACGAGCTGGTGAACGTCTTCGCGACGATCGAACTTCGTTTGGTAGGCGAACTCGCCGCACATGACCGCGTGGTCGCCGAGCGAGCGCCACAGGGAAACGTTCGCTTTGGCGACGATGCCCTTGCCGAAGTCCAGCGTCCCCAGATCCATCAGCACCTCTTCGACGAGCGTCGAGTTGACGAGCTCGACGCGGCCCTCCATCTCCCCGATCAGCCCGGCTACCGCCGGGAGTGCCTGCGCGATGGTCTTGAGGTTCGTGCGATCGGCCGAGTGCACCGAGCTCACCGGAAAGATGCAGTTGTGCGAATAGAGCAGCCGGAATCCGCCAACCTGGTCCTTGAGCGGCAGCGCCTCCGATTTGAACTTGACGCGATATGGGCCGGCGATCTTGGGACGCACGTCGACCGACGCGGCGAGACTCATATCCGGGTTGCGAAACTTGAAAACGATCTCGGGATCCGAGATCGGAAACCCGTCTTGGTAATCGGTGCGGCGCCGTAGGATAAACGAGTTGTTATAGAGTCGGAAGTCGGCGGTGTCGACGAACATCACCTCGCGAATTCGCGGGCGCAGCTTCGAAAGGTCGAAAGCGCCGTACTTTACACCCTTGACCGCGCCCGCGGCTTCGGCGACGAGATCGCTGAACGATTTGAAGCCCCGGACGCTGTAGAAGAAATCGGGCTTGAGAATCAGCTTCGCGTCGAAAAACTGGATGCGATCTTGGGGATGCCCGTCGGCGTAGGCGAGGGCCCCGTCCGCGGAGCCCGGTTTCAACTCTGTTGTCATTTTCGAACCATTCCTCTGACCTCGTCAGATGTTAAACGTGTAACCCAGGAGCGGTCCCCCCATCGAAATATGCTGCACGTGCTTGTCGGGCGGGAAGGCGTTGTAGTTCAGCGTCCGGTACGTCGCGATCAGCGTCTGGCCGTGATTGAACTCGTATCCCGCGCCGCCCATGCCTTCCCAGGTCTGATTGTTGATCGTGATTCCGGTGCCGACGTCTGCGTAGTACGGGAAAAACCAGTGGCCGTCGCCGAGGAAGGCGCGTCCGCGAAGACCGGCGACGAGGTCGCTTGTGAGCTCGTCGCTCGTGATCGTGCCCGAGGGCGCGATGAGTCCGCGCCGGCCGATCGTCGCGTTGTACGATATCGAGACGTCGACCGGGAACTGCCGAAAGCCAACAAATCCGTTCAAATCGGCATTGTGTCCGTGAGCGAAGGTATATCCGGCGCCGATTTCCCAGATCGCTGCGGAGAGGTGGGCGTCGGTGCTGAAGCTTGCCGGAATTACGACACGCCCTTCACGTCCGAGGACAATCGTCGAAACGGCCGAGGCGTTCGCGGAGGCGTTGACGTAGACGGCATCGCCGAAGAGGCTAAGGTTGCCCTTGCGCACGTCGAGTCCAAACATCGCCGCGGAGTTCAGTTTGGCGAGGTATTGCTGCGGCGTGACCTGCACGCTTCCAGAGATGATGTGCGGAGGACGCGGTAAACGCCGGCCGGCCGGCACGGTGAACTGATAATCGGCGTTGACGCTCGGGCCCCAGATATACGGCGCGACCGTGATGTGCGTACTGCCGTCGTACTCCCGATCCATCAGCGTCGGTGAGGCGGCCGGCGCCGGCGCCGCCTCTTGCGCCCGAGCGTGTGCCGTCGCAGCGACGAGTGCGAGAGCGAAGGCCGCACAAGCCCAGCGAAAGCGCGTCGACGAGGTCATTATGATGCTACCCGATTCCTTTCTCCGCAGATTGTAGAATGTAGGTTCCTTCTTGTCTATCCGAAATGCGAAAGTCCCTTTGCCATTGCGGGATGACGCATGGGCCGGAGCTCCGATAGATTAGGGCGTTACGCCCGCGCCCGCTTCTGGAGCCTCTCGGCGGCGAACGAGCAACGGCGCCGTTTCGGCGCCGCTGCGATTGACTGTGTCGCCTTTACGCTAGTGCGAAGAGGGCGCGATCCAGAGGGTCGAATCTTTCCATTTCACCTTGGTGGGGATGCACTTCGTGACCTGCTTTCCGGAATACGTTACGTCGTTGTAGAGCGAAAGGTGGTGTTGGATCTCCACGCCGGGTGCGAAATCGCCGTAGTCGGTTACGGTGCGTAAGAAGTTTTGCGCCGAGTTGCGATATCCGACGGCGAAGGTGATCTGTTCGGCGTTTTTCTTGCCGTAGATGATGTAATCGATCTGCGTCCCGCCGGCCTTGTGGCTGAGCGGCTTCGGCGATATGATGAAGCAGTTCTTGACGAGAACCGGTGCAGCCGCGAGCGCCGGCGCCATCGCTACGCTTGCGATTACCCCACTCAACGCGATGACGGTACCAATACGGCCGAGGGTCTTCATTGCGGGTTCGGTCTCCTTTCAGGGAAAAGCTCCGCGAGGATACTTTGCACGAAAGGTTAGGTCTCGAATTCTGGTATCCTGCAAGCGAGCGTAATCTCGCCAACGACCTCGACCGGAAAATTGACGGAGCGGGCGATGAAACAGAGACGATGCGCGTCCTCGTGCAGGGCGAGCGCCCGCGCTGGGTCTCCATCGGGAGCGATCGTTACCGCAGGGCGCAGTTCGACGCCCTGAAATTCGCCGGAACCGTCGGGGTTTTCGCGCATCGTTCCGATCGCGTCGTCCCGGTAGGCGAGGACGACGATGCCGTTGGTGGAGCAGAGATGCAGATACCAGAGCATGTGGCAGGCGCAGAGGCTCGCGACCAGTAGTTCTTCGGGATTGTAGCGGCTCGGGTCGCCGCGGAAAGCGGGATCGCTCGAACCGCCGATGGCGGCTTTGCCCGGAGAAACGATCGTGAAGTCGCGCCGATAGCTGCGGTAGTTCGCGGTGCCTTCGCCCTCTGCCGTCCATTGCAGGCTCGTCGTGTACGAATGGCTCTTCACGGCGTCATCATAGCACGACAGAGGCCGGCCTCTTGCGAGATTTGAAGAGTCGGGCGATGCGCGTGATCACGTTAAATGCAAACGGAATCCGCTCCGCCGCGCGACGCGGCTTCTTTGCGTGGGCCGCGAAGCGCGATGCCGACGTCATCTGTCTGCAAGAGACGCGCGCGCAGGAGCATCAACTGCCGCCGGAGGCGTCGGCGCTCGCCGGATATTCGGGTTACTTCGCCGATGCGCGCCGCCGAGGATACAGCGGGGTCGCGATCTATTCGCGTCTCGAGCCGGTCGCGGTTCGGCGCACGCTCGGGTTGGAGGACATGGATGCCGAAGGGCGCTTCATTCAGGCCGACTTCGGATCGGTCAGCGTCGCTTCGCTCTACGTTCCTTCGGGAATCAGCGGGCCGGCGCGGCAGGCCTTTAAAATGGATTTCCTCGAGCGGTTACTCGCCGTGCTGGCGAGCCTCCGTCACTCCGGCCGCGATCAGATCGTCTGTGGTGACTTCAACATCGCCCACAAAGCCTCCGACACGTACAATCCCGCGCGCAACGCTCTGATTACCGGCTTCCTCCCCGAAGAGCGTGCGTGGCTCGACACGCTCGTCGAAAAGGTCGGATGGGTCGACGCGTTTCGCGTCGTCAATCGCGAACCCAAACAGTATACGTGGTGGTCGAACTGGCCGGCGGCTTGGGAGCGCAATCTCGGCTGGCGCATCGACTATCAGCTCGTCACGCCTAGCGTGGCAGAACGCGTCACGCGCGCCTCCATCTACAAAGACGAACGCTTCAGCGACCATGCACCCTTGACCGTGGACTACGATCTTCCCCGTCTGCAATAACGCGCGTGGATCCCGGCGGCCGACGTAGATTCGGCTTCGACTACGAACCGAACGGACGTTTTAACGCAAACGAAATCCCCGAAGCGTAAAAACTTATGCCTTACCGAGAGCGGCCAAAACCTTCGGCGGGATTAGACAGAAGAGCGTTCCTCGCGTCGCCGAGGGGCCGGAAAGCTCGATACCGGCGAGCGCCCCTTTTTTGATTTCGATGCTCGCCCCACCCGCGAGCCGGCCTGCCGTTACGCTAAAGGCGGGCTCGTGTCCGACCAGCATCAGCGCTCGAGCGTCGGCGTGATCGGCCGCGATCGCCCTGCAGCTCTCGACGTCGAAGCCGCCGGCGAGGCGATCGTCGATAACGAGCGCGTCACGCAGCTTCAGGCGGCTCGCGACGATTTCGGCGGTTTGGCGAGCGCGCTCGAGCGGACTCGTGACGATGGCGCCGAGGTCGAGCGAAAGTTCGGCGATCGCGCGCGCCTCACGCTCCATGCGTGCGATACCTTCGCGGGTTAGCGGGCGTTCGTAATCGCGGCCGGTCCATTCGGCCGGCTCGACCGCAACGCCGTGGCGCAGAAAGTACAGCCTCATTCGGTGTCGGGAGGCTCGCCTGAGTCGCGCTGGTGCAGGAAGAACGAACGCGAATACTTCGCGGGAATCTCTTTGTAGGGACGCGGCTTCATGTTGAAATCGAACGCGTTGAGGATGCTGGTGGAATGCGCGTCGTTACGCCCGAGCGTGCCGAGATTCCAGTTGTCTTCGATGAAGCGCAGGATGCTGCCGAACTCGTAGACGGTGTGAACGACGTGCGGCTTCACGTACGGCGAGACGATAAGCATCGGAACGCGGAAACCGGGGCCGCCCTGCCAATCGCGCGGCGTCGGCGGCTTGACGTGATCGTAGAATCCGCCCCAGTCGTCCCACAGCACGATGACGGCCGTAGAGTTCCAGTAGGAACTCTCTCCAACGGCGTTGACGATCGAGGCGACCCACGAGGGGCCGGTATCCTTGCCGGTCTGCGGGTGGTCCGAGTTATCGCCGGTCGGCGTCACCCAGGAGACGGCTGGAAGCTGGTTCTTGTTGATGTCACCAAGGATCGCGCTCGGAGTGTGCGAGACGTTCTTGTTCCACTCCGAACTGTAACGAACGGCTTTGATGGCGTCGAACGCGCTCCAGATGCCGGATCCCTCGCATTTCGGGCAGTTCTGATACGAGTAGACTCGAACGGCGTAGTACTTCCAGGAGACCTCTTGGGCATCGAGCAGATCGCGCAGGGTCGTGTAGGTCAGGCACGGGAATGGGCCGCCATACTCATACACTTTTCCACCGCGTTTGATGACTGCGGTCCGAAGCTTTTGCGGATTTCCGTCGCAGCCCCAAGGAAAGTAGGTAG
>DATAQH010000204.1:0-4121 GCA_036264815.1 Candidatus Cybelea sp. | reverse complement strand
TGCGGTCGGCGGGATTGTACGGCCGCGAGTTCGTCGTCGACGAGAACGTTCTGATTCCTCGACCCGAGACCGAGCATCTCATCGACGAAGCGATTGCGTTCATCGGCGAGGCGCCCGCTGCAGCGCTCGACGTCGGCACCGGCTCCGGCGCGATCGCCTGCACGATCGCCGCGCGAACGAACGCCCGGCTCGACGCGACGGACATCTCGATTTTGGCACTCGGCATCGCGAGAACAAACGCCGCGCGCCTCGAGGTGGCGGATCGCTGCAGCTTCCATCACGGCGATCTCGTCGAGCCGGTGAAGCACGCGTCGTTCGACGTCGTGCTGGCGAACTTACCCTACATTCCAACGCAGGACGTTCCACGGCGCCCCGATCCGATCGCGTTCGAGCCTAGGGTCGCGCTCGACGGCGGTGCGGACGGCCTGCTCTATTATCGCCGGCTGCTGGCCGAGCTCCCCGCGGTGCTCAACGCGCGAACGCTCGTGCTGCTCGAGGGCGCGCCCCCGACGATCGGCGGATTGAGCGAACTCGTCCGTGCATCGCTGCCGGGCTTCGCGATCTCGGTCCACCGCGATTACGCGGGCCTCGACCGCTACGTCCGGGCCGAACGCTAGCCGATTAGCCGCGGGCCGGTGGCAACCGAGGGGCCGCGGGCGCCCGCAGCGAACGACAACCGCCCGAGATGGCGAAGTATATATTCTTCACCGGGGGCGTCGTGAGTTCGCTCGGCAAAGGCATCACGGCTGCCTCGCTCGGACGTCTGCTCAAGTCGCGCGGCTTCAGCGTCTCGATCCAGAAACTCGACCCGTATATCAACGTCGATGCCGGTACGATGAATCCGTACCAGCACGGCGAGGTCTTCGTGACCGAAGACGGGGCGGAGACCGACCTCGATCTCGGCCACTACGAACGCTTCATCGACGAGAATCTGCAGCGCGCGAACAACGTCACGACGGGTCAAGTCTACAACTCGGTGATCGAAAAGGAACGGCGCGGCGACTACCTCGGCGCGACGGTCCAGGTCATCCCGCACATCACCAATGAAATCAAGGCGCACGTCAAACGCGTCGCCGAGGCGAGCCGCGCTGAGGTCTGCATCGTCGAGGTCGGCGGAACGGTCGGCGACATCGAGTCGCTCCCGTTCCTCGAAGCGATCCGTCAGATGCGCTACGACGTCGGCGACGAGAACGTGATGTACGTGCATTTAACGCTCGTGCCGCATCTGGGAGCCGCCGACGAGCTGAAGACCAAGCCGACGCAGCACTCGGTACGCGAGCTGCGCGGAATCGGGATCTCGCCCGACGCGATCGTCTGCCGGACGCAAGCGGCGCTGCCGATGCCGCTCGAACTCAAAGAGAAAATCGCGCTTTTCTGCGACGTTCCTCCGGGTGCCGTCGTGCAGAACGTCGACGCCAAGACGATCTATCAAGTGCCGCTCAATCTGGAAGCCGAGGGATTGGCGCAGGCCGCGATTCGCAAGCTGAATTTGCCGCCGTCGCGCCCCATGCTCGACGATTGGGTCGGCATCGCCGAGCGTCTGCTGCATCCCGAGCGCCGCGTGACCATCGCGCTGGTTGGAAAATATGTCGAACTCAAAGACGCGTACATCTCGATCAACGAGTCGCTGGCGCACGCGGGCGTCTTCTATCACGCCGCCGTCGAGATCAAGCGAATCGATTCGGAGCTGATCGAAAATGAGGGGATCGACGTCCTGCGCGGCGCGCACGGGGTCGTCGTCGCGCCCGGGTTCGGCGCGCGCGGCGTCAAAGGCAAGCTGCGCGCCATCGAGTACGTCCGCCAGCGCCGGATTCCGTTCCTGGGAATCTGCTACGGCATGCAGCTCGCCTGCGTCGAGTTCGCGCGCAACGTGTGCGGGCTTCCGGATGCGATGACCAGCGAAGTCGACGAGACGAGCCCCGATCCGGTGATCGACTTCATGCCCGATCAGCGGAATCTCGAGATGTACGGCGGCACAATGCGGCTGGGGACCTACGCGTGTACGCTCGAGGAGGGAAGCTTGGCGGCGCGCGCCTACGGCGAGCTCGAGATCAGCGAGCGCCATCGCCATCGCTACGAGTTCAACAATCGTTACCGGCCGATCTTCGAAGAGCACGGCATGCGCTTCTCGGGGCATCACTTCGTCGACAAGACCCGGCTGGTCGAGGTCGTCGAGCTTCCCACGGAGATGCATCCGTGGTTCGTTGCGACGCAGGCTCACCCCGAGTTCAAGTCGCGGCCCAATCGTGCGGCGCCGCTCTATCGCGATTTCATCGCCGCGGCACTGTCGCATCAAGCGCGAATCGACGGTCGCACGAGCGTGCGCGAGGCGACGAGCTGGACCCAGGCCTAATCACTGCCGTCGTTCTCACGCGCGACGAAGAGCGCAACCTGCCGCGTGCTTTAACGAGTCTGCCTCGCGGTATTCGGATTCTCGTACTCGATGCCCGGTCGCGCGACCATACGGTGCAGTTTGCCCGTAGCGCGGGTGCGACCGTGCTCGAGCGGGATTGGACCGATTTCGTCGATGCGCGGCGCTTTGCAATCGAGCAGGTCGAGACGCCGTGGGTTCTGATGATCGACGCCGACGAAGCGCTCGACGATGTGTTGCGCGATGCAATCGGCGGCGCGCCGGAGAGCGTCGACGCGTACGTCGTGCGCCGGACCACCTACTTTTGCGGCCACCCGATGCGCATCTGGACCAACGAACCGCTGGTGCTGCTCTTTCGCCGGGATCGCGTCGCCCTCGCCGCGCGTCCGGCAGCCGCCGGAGAGGCGCCGATTCACGAGGCCTGGACGTGCGGCGGCCCGACGGGCGAGCTTCCCGGAACGCTGCTGCACTATTCCTATCCCGATGCCGCCGCCTATCGCGCGAAATACGATCGCTACACGACGCTCGAGGCGCAGCAAATGAGCGCTTCGCCGGCGGCGCTCGCGGTTGCCGGCGGCACGGGATTGCTGCGCTTCGCGTGGCTGCTGCTGGCGAAAGCGGCACTGCTCGACGGACCGCGCGGCTGGTACGTCGCCTATCGGTCGGCCTTCTATCCAGCCGTCGCGATGCGCAAAGCGCTGTGGAAGCGATGAAGCAATGAGCGGTGCGCGCGTCGGACTCGACGCGCGGCAAACGCGTCAGCTCTCGGCCGGGATGAAAGCATACGTGCGCGAGCTGGTCGCGCGGCTGCCTCGAGTCGCGCCGCAGTACGAGTACGTGCCGTTTACGCTCGGCAGCAATTTCGGCTGGGACGAGCAGATCGGCTTGCCGCGTGCGATGAAACGAGCGCACCTAGATCTCGCGCACTTTCTTGCGCTCTACGTTCCCGTCGTCGTGCCGGTGCGTTTCGTCGTGACGATCCACGACCTGATTCACCTTCGTTTTCCGCACCACTTCAAAGCGAAGGTGCGACCGTACTACGAGACGGTCGTGCGCTGGACGTGTGCGCGGGCGGCGCGCGTTATAACCGACGACGAACGAACGGTCGAGGATCTGGTGGAGCTGCTCGGCGTAAAGCGTGAAAAGATCCGGGTCATTCCGCTGGGCGTATCCGAGGCATTCTTCGAACCGGCCGCGGCGTTTGCCGGGCCGCGGCCGTACGTGCTGTACGTGGGCAATCACCGCAGGCACAAGGACCTGGACACGCTCTTCGAGGCGTGGTCGGCGCTGCCGCCGGGGCTCGACGTCGATCTCTACGTCACGGGTGACGACGATTTCGGCGGAGAGCTGCAGCGGCGCGGCGCTCCGAACCGCTCGATCGTCGCGCTCGGCGACGTCTCGGAGGAACGTCTCGCATCGTACTACGCGGGCGCACGGGCCCTGGTCTCGCCCTCGCTGCGCGAAGGCTTCGGCCTTCCCGTGCTCGAGGCGATGGCCGCCGGCTGTCCGGTCATTGCCTGCGCCGATTCGGTCCCGCGCGTCGTCGAAGCGGCAGCCCGGACGTTCCCGGCGCGCGATTCGCTGCGGCTCGCGGCGCTGCTCGAAAGCATGCTCGTCGACCAGGGTGAGCGTGAGCGGTCGGTCAACGTAGGGCTAGAAACCGCACGCCGGTTGACCTGGGACTACTGTGCCCGGGCGACGGCGGGCGTCTATCGGGAGGTGCTGGAGTAAGGTGAGAAGCCCGTCGACT
>DATAQH010000203.1:0-8098 GCA_036264815.1 Candidatus Cybelea sp. | reverse complement strand
TGGTCGGGAAGACACACATTACCGTGGTAGATCGTTTCTACTGCACTGAATAGCCGGCTCCGCCGGCCATAGAAGCCGAGGGGCGAAGTTTGCTTCGCAAACGAGGCCCTCCGACGACAACGAGCTCGGCGAAATAACGGCCCTTAGATGACTTCGATTTTGGCCATCATCCCCAGATCTTCATGATCCAAGATGTGACAATGGAAGACGAACTCGCCGCGGATAATGGGATCGCGGAAATCCATGAGGAGCACGAGCGTACCGGGCGTTGCCTTCTTACCGTTCGTGATGCGATGAGGAATCACGACGCTGTCGGCCCAGTACGGGTGCTTCAGCTTCACGCCGTTCACGCTTTCTACCAAGAAATGGATTTGGTGGATGTGGAAATCGTGAACCTCCTGGGTAACGTTTTCGATAGTCCACTCTTCGGTCGTCCCGCTGTGCACCACGAACATCGGCTTCGAATGGATATTGAACGCTTTGCCGTTGATGAAAAAGCGCGGCTTCAGTATCTCGCTGAAGATCGCGACGCGCTTGACCGCGGGAGGAGGGAGGCCCGTGTTGTAGTCGTTGGGCACCAGCGGCGCGCCGACCGCTACCGGCCCGTAGTAGCCGGCCTCTTTGTGCGGCGGCGGCACGATGGTGCCCAAGAAGATCTGACGATCCGGATCCCCGTTCGGACCGGTATTGTAACAGAGGGTGCGCAGGCGATCGCGCTTGGGCAGTCCGGTCACGATGAACTCCGCGCGAGCCGCGGGCGGAATGATGAGGAAGCGGCGTTTCTGAAACTCGGGCGTGCCCGGATAGGTGTCGAGTGCAAAGCCGTCAATCGCCACGAGCGAAACGTCTTCGTCCTGCAGGCTGAGCTTTAGCGTCTTATGGCCGGTCGCGTTGATAACCCGGAGGAACTGCTTCTCGCCGGGCGAGATCGTAATCAGCGGCCGGTACGCGCCGTTGAGCGTCGTCGTCAGCATGTCTTTGCTTTTGGCCGAGCACGGGGTCTTGTTGCTGCCGTCGGGATTGATCCCGTTCTCGCCGCTCATGTCGGTCATGCTTTGAATTCCGAGCTTATCCGATGGGTCGGGAGCATTCGACATGTTGTGATCGGACGTGTCGTCGTCCGACATGTCCATGCCGCCATCTTGCGGCCGGGCGTTGATGCCGACGCCGGTCGAACGGACGATGATGACGCGCTGCTTCATCTTGGCGAGCGCGGGAATGTGCTGTTCGAGCCCGTCGATGACGATCGCACCGGATGCGCCGCCTTCACCGACTTGATAACTGGTCTGACCGTGAACGTGCGCGTGGTACCAGTAGAGACCCGGCTCTTGGTTCTTCGGAACGTGCACGACGTAGTGAAGGCTTTGCCCCGGCGTCGCCAGCCGGAAGAGAACGTCGTCGGCGTTCCCCCTCGGAGAGACCGTCAAGCCGTGAAAGTGGAGATTGATGTCGTCGTACATCTTACCGCTGGCCGGAAGATCGTCGGTAAGGTCGACCTGGAAAGTCTCGCCGGGTTTCACCTCGATCGTAGGGATGTTCCCCTGCATGCCGTCGTAGCGGAAGGTGGGCAAGCCGGTCGCCGGATTCACGTCGGCGATGAGCGAGACTTTCGCAACGCCGTGAACGGCCTTGACGACCGGCGGCTCGGGCAGTTCGTTCACGCTGTAATCCGGCGACTTTGCGCCCGAGCCGGCCCGGGGCAGCGACTGCGGACCCGCCGCCGGCATTCCCGGTGGGAGAGCAGCGGTTGGTCCGCTCGCGCCACGGCATCCGGCGATGCAGGCACAAGCAAAAATAAAGAGCAGAAGGCGTGGTTTCATGGAAGTCCCCGTCGCAACAATCAGGTATAACGCGCCAGGCTAGCGCGTCCGGGCGTTACTTCCAATAAACGGTTCTACAGCCTTCTTTAGTTCCTCACCAGGAGGCTGACGCTGAAACGCTCGGCGCGGTCGCGCCAGACGGAGACGGCCCGAAAATCCGCATCGGCTGCGAGCCGCGCCACGTCGGCCTCTGCGAACTTGTACGAGGACTCCGTGTGGATGCGCTCCCCCGCCGCGAACGCGACGTCGATCGCGGCGCCCGGTATGTGAACGAGCGTACGCTCGCGCGCCTCAAGGAACGAAGCAACGCGGCCCGGGCTTTCCTCGTACTGCGCGACGTGCCGGAAGTTGCGCGGATCGAAGTCGGCACCCAGCTCGCGATTGATGCGCGCGAGCAAGTTGCGATTAAAGGCAGCCGTTACGCCGGCCGGATCGTCGTAGGCGAGCTCGAGCGTCGCGGGATCCTTTTTCAGATCGGTGCCGATCAGCAGTCCGTCGCCGCGGCGCAAGACAGAGCCGAGGAGCCGCAAAAGCCTCTGCGCTTCTTCGGGCTCGTAGTTGCCGATATTTGACCCCATGAACATCGCAAGCATCTTGCGGTCCGAACGCACCGCGTGCGCTCCAAGCACGTCGAAATAATCGCCCGCATACGCGCGCACGCGCAATCCCGGATAACTCTCGACAAGCGCGAGCGACGAGGCGCAGATCGCCTCGGTCGAGATGTCGATCGGACTGTAGCGCAGCTCTCCTTGAACGCGCAGCGCTTCGCCGATGAGCAGCCGCGTCTTCACCGCGCTTCCGCTTCCGAGCTCGAGAAAGTCGACCGGCGCATCGAGCAGTCGCACGATCTGCCATCCCCATTCGGAGAGTATTTCGGTTTCGGCGCGCGTCAGATAGTATTCCGGCAGCCGCGTGATCGCATCGAAAAGCGCGGAGCCGACCTCGTCATAGAAGTATTTCGACGGCAGATGCTTGGGCGACGCGCTCAGGCCCCTGGCGACGACCTCGGCGAAGGAGGGCAGCCCCTTCGCCGGGGGTACGGTGACGAGTTCGAAGCGGTCGGAGACCGCGGTTTGCAAGCTCAACTGAGCCCCCTAGTTCCCATATAGGTGCTGCTTATAAACAAGGATCGCCCCCAAGGTTGCACTTTTAGGGCTCGACGGCCTCGAAGCGCAGGCGCGAATTGCGAAATCCGTAAAGGGCGTAGACCAGAATTCCGACGCCGAACCAGATCCCATAGCGCACCCAGGTCGCGACCTGCAAACCGCTGATCAGATAGAGACACGTCGCCGCACCCACGATCGAAAAGAGCGGCACCAGAGGCGCCCGGAAGGGCCTCGCCGCCGAGGGGTTGACGATGCGTAAAACCAGCACCCCCGCGCAGACGATTGCGAAGGCGGCGAGCGTGCCGATGTTCACGAGCAGCAGCAGCTGCGTCAGCGGAAGCACCGCGGCAAAGATCGCGACGATGCTTCCCGTGATCAGCGTCATGCGCGCGGGCGTTCGGAAGACGTGGTGAATCTGCGCAACGGCCGGAGGCAGCATTCGATCTCGCGCCATCACGTAGAAAATACGCACCTGCCCAAGCAGCGAGGTGAGCATCACGGTGGCGTTGCCGGCCAGTCCGCCGATCGCCACGATCCAATAGAGCGCGTGACTCTTGCTCACCGCCGCCAAGGCGTCGAGCATCGCGGCGCCGTCGGAAAGCCGGTCGAAACGCACGACGCCGACGGTACAAAGCGTCAGCGCGACGTAGAGAATCCCGCCCAGCGCCAGCGCGAGGATAATCCCGATCGGTACGTTGCGCTCGGGCCGTTTAGCTTCTTCCGATGCCACCGTCACGGTGTCGAAGCCGATGTAGGCAAAGAACACCAGCGCGGTGCTCGCGAGAACGCCGTGATACCCCATGGGTGCGAACGGCCGCAGGTTGGACGGGTGCACGGCGTGTGCGACGGCGACGATGAAGACGAGCATCGACACGATCTGCACGATTACCAGCGCGCCGTTCACGCTCGCCGATTCTCTGATGCCGCTGGCGACCAGCAAGGTCACCAAGAGCGTCACGATGCAGGCGAAGAGATCGATCTGAGGATGCGCGGCGTGGACGTTCGCGGTCTGCGCCCACATCGGAAGAACGATTCCCACGTTGGCGAGCATGTGCTGGAGGTAGTCGGAAAGCGATGACGCCGTCGGCGCGAGCGACAGCCCGTACTCCAAGATCAGATCCCAGCCGATGATCCAGGCGACGAGCTCGCCCATCGTTGCATATGCATACGTGTACGCGCTTCCCGCGACGGGAACCATCGACGCAAACTCCGCGTAGCAAAGCGCGACGCAGAGGCTGACCAGTCCCGAAAGGACGTAGGCGAGAATGACGGCCGGCCCGGCGGCGTGCGCTCCGGCGCCGATCGTCGGAAAGATGCCGCCGAGCATCGTTCCGAGGCCGATTCCGGTCAGCGCGGGCCAGCTCAAGACCCGCCTCAACGGCGGCCCCGAAGACGCTTGCGCTGAGGTCCACCCCAGCGGCTGTCGCGCGAAGAGCTGGCCTAACGCACTGCGCTGCGCCAAGCGATCACGGTTTCGCGCAAAGTTCTCTCAGGGACGCCGTCGCCATTGGATTGGGCGGTGCGTCGAGAGGACGCACGTACATTGCGATGTACGACGCACCGCCGACGTCGCTCAGCACGAGCTCGACGCGGTCGGCGCGGCCCTTCGAGGACGAGCCGCGGGCCTCGACGTAGGTGGCGGGCTGTTTTGAGCAGATCGTGATCGGCTGCCGCCGGACGATAGTCGCGTCCTGCAGCGTGTCCTTCATGCGATCGCTCGAGAATATGTCGTCGGCCGTCAGCTTCTTCGGCGAGCGAAACAGCATCAGAAACTCGCCGTTGTTGGCGGGGGGGCGCCAGAACTGCATGAAGCCGAGGACCCCGGGCGAGGCTTTCCAGTCGGGGGGCGCCGCAAAGTTCAGGCCTTGTGCCGGACTGCTTTGGAACCCGCATCCGGTCTGCACGAGAACGAGCAATGCGATGAGGGAAAAGCGTGCGGGCGAACCGATCACGACCACCTCCTATGGGCGGGTACGCTTCAACGCTTCGACGCGAATTCCGCCGAGCGCTCGTACGACAGGATCCGAGCCCACCGCTCGTAGATCAGCGCGATGTAGTCACGCGTTTCGGGATACGGCGGCACGCCGTCATAGCGCGCCACCGCAAGCGGACCGGCGTTATAGGCCGCCAGCGCGAGGGCATAGCGATCGCCCGGGCGGTAGCGATATGCGGCGACGTAGCTGCCCGCCAGCCTCGCAGCGCCGTCGATCGAATCGAAAGGGTCGTACGGATCGATCCCCATTCCCGTCGCGGTCTCGGGCATAAACTGCGCGAGCCCAATCGCGCCGGCCGACGAGATCGCTTGGGGATCGTAGGCCGACTCCTGAAGCAGCATCGCTGCGAGAAACTCGGGGGGAAGCAGGTGCGCGCGCGCGGCGCGCGTCGTCGTTCCGGCAAACGTGAGGGCGTACGCCTGCACGAGCCGCGGATTCGTTCGCAGGATCGCTCGCGTAATCGCCAGCTCCGGTGCGTCGACGCGACCGCCGTCGCGCAACAGGACCGCGCCCGCGAGCGCGTCCACGTCGGCCGGCCCCGGCCAGCTTAGCACGATATTAAGAGCGCGCTGCAATCTGGGCGCTTTAGGCGTGACACCAGTATGGTATATGGTAGGTATGGTGCAGCTGCACAACACTATGACCGCTATAACGAACGAGAAACTGTGAATCTGCAAAAGGCCGCCTGAGGGAAAGGAACGCATGCTCTTCATTACGGCTCTCATCGTCACGCTGGTCGTGGGAGACTTTGGTTCGACCTTCTTTTATCACGTTCCGCAGCATCTCTGGTTCACGCTTCACCTGCGTACCCACCACGACCGCCGCCGTCCTTACTTCGATCACGCCGTGCTCTCGACCGATCCGGGCGTGTTGCTCGACGGATTTCTCGGCGCCGTCCCATACATCGTGGTCGCCGCGGTCGTCTGGCACCTCTCCTGGCCGGGAGCGCTTGCCGGACTCGTCCTCGGGCAGCTCCACGTCTGGTGGCGGCACACGACGGAGTTGGGATGGCGGACCCCCGGGTGGGTCCGGAACGTCATTCGCCCGTTCGGGGTCGTGCTTCCCGAGGACCACGACGGGCACCACCGAAACCCGGATGTCGAGTTCGGCGACATTTTCCGTTTCTACGACGCGCCGGCTCGGGCGCTATTAGCTTGGCTCGCTCCAACGAGCCGGAGAGCGCGAAATGCCGGCCGGCGCACAACGAGGAGGGTTCCGGCCAGAGCCTAATCGGGAGGTCGAATGGCCAAACGGGCGCTTCTTTTGATTTCGGACACCGGCGGCGGTCATCGCAGCGCCGCTAACGCCATCGTGGCCGCGCTAGAAGAGCCCAACTCGCCCAACGTCTTCGAGACCCGGATCGAGGATGTCGCGGCTCATTGCGCCTTTCCGCTGACGCAGCTGGGTCTTGGATACAGCATGGCCCTGCGTTACGCCCCGCCGGTCTACGGCGCCCTATACTACGCTACCAACGGCCGCCGGCGTTACCGAGCGCTCGTGCGCTTTTGCGAGCCGCTCTATCGCGAGCGTCTGCGCGATCTCTTTATCAGCTACCAGCCCGACGTGATCATCTCGGTCCACCCGCTGCTTAACCATGCCGCGTTGCGGGCCCGCGACGATGCCCGCATGCGGCACGTTCCGGTCATTACAGTCATCACCGACCTCGGGAAGGTCCACGAGTCGTGGCTGGTGCCCAATGCCGATGCCGTCGTCGTGCCCGCGCGCGAAGTCTACCAGCGAGCGCTATCTCGAGGGGTCCCGAGCACGCGTCTGCATCTTCTCGGCCATCCCATCCATCCAAAGTTCGACGACGTCACCGGCAGCAAGGAAAACCTCCGCGCGGCGCTCGGTCTCTCACCCGACTTGCCCGTGGTCATGCTGATGGCGGGCGGCGAAGGCGGCGGAAAGCTGCTGTCGACCGCGCTCGCGCTGGCGCGCGCAAAGCTCCCGATCGAACTCGTCGTCGTCTGCGGTCGCAACGAACCCCTCGAACAAAAACTGCGCGACGTCGCGCCCTCGCTCCCGACGCCGATGCACGTCCTCGGCTTTACGGACAAGATTCCCGAGTATTTCCGGGCCGTCGACCTGCTCGTCACCAAAGCCGGGCCGGGCACGCTCGCCGAGGCCAACGCCGCGCAACTGCCGATCATCGTCTACGACTACGTTCCCGGGCAGGAACGAGGCAACGTCGACTTCGTGCGGCACAACGGGCTCGGTCTGATCGCCCTCAACGGTGCCGCGGGCGTCGTACGCGCGGTCAAAACGCTGATCGACGCGCCCGATCGCCTCGAAATGATCCGGCACAATCAAGAGGTCGTTGCCCCGCGCCGCAGTTCCCGCCGCATCGCCGCCCTCATCTCCGACATCACGGAGCACGCAGCGCTCCACCCGACGCTCGCCGCAGTATAGTTCGAAGAAAGGCGCACGCCTGCGACTCGGACGTTCGTCGCGCCGATCGAGCTACTTGGCGTCGACCCCGTTCCAGACGATCGCGTTGGGCAGCACTTCGGGCGCGCGTGGCGCCGCAGAAAAGTCGAAGTCCTTCCGTAGGTCGCCTAAGATTTCGACGTTCTCGCGAACCGTTGGGCGGCGGTCCGGACGGCCGTTTGTCTTTGGATCGATCCGGGAGCCCCCCAAGAAGTCGTCCTCGATGAATTTGACGTACGCATCGTGGCTGAGGGTTTGGTGATCGATGAAGCCGCGGCGAGCGTACGGGCTGATCACGATTCCCGGGACGCGAAGGCCGTAACCGTTCTCGTCGACGCGCGGGGGAACGACGTGGTCGTAGAATCCGCCCCAATCATCCCAGGTCAAAAAGATGGCCGTACTCTTCCAGTCGGGGCTTCGCATGATTGCATTGACGAGACCGGTAACGTAGGACTGACCGCGGCTGACTAACGCCGGCGGATGCTCGCTAAACGGGCCGGCCGGGCAGATCCAGACGACGGCGGGCAACGTGCCGTTATGCGCGGCCGTGTAGAAATCGCGCAGATCGCGGATGTTCCCGAGCTCGCCGTCTTTTTTAACCGTATCGAAATAGGGCAGCACGTTCCAGATCCCCGGGGTGTGGTACCGCTGGTCCATCGGTGCGCAATCCTCTTGGTTGTTGATGCAGTCGGGCGCACTACCGGACATGATGTAGTAGGCCCAGCTGACGTGACGGGCGTGCAATAGGTAG
>DATAQH010000168.1:0-4696 GCA_036264815.1 Candidatus Cybelea sp. | reverse complement strand
AAGGCCCAGCTCCTCGAACGCGCGGCTAAGCAGTGCATCGGCAGCTTCCGTTGCATAACCTCGCCTCCAATACTGCCGATTTATCACATAACCAAGAGAAGCTATACGGTCATCGTCGCACTGGATAACAAGGCTGATGCTGCCAATTATTTTTTCCGCCTTGGATAGCTCGATCGCGAGCTCGACCTCTTTACGCGGCCATATCCGCTGTCTCTCAATACGACTGCTTAGCACGTCGCGTGTGTCTTTCGGTGTGTTGGGGCCCCAGACCACGTACCTGGAGACTCCTGAATCGCTCCCATATTCATGTAAGTCCGATTCATCAGACTCTCTAAACTCACGCAGCAGCAGTCGCGCAGTTCGGATGGGAAACCACTTTTCCATTGCTCCTTAAGATATACAGCTAGGTAAGGTAAAGCGCCAAGTGGGGATGGCTCAACGATAACACATAACGGCCTCCGAACGTCCGGTGCCGCTTGCTTTCCGAGGTCCAGATCGGCGGGCGCAATGCTGACGATCCTTAGAGCTCCTTCGCGAGCACGCTCGGATACTGGTTATTGAACCGAGTGAACGCGGATCGTGCGCTCGAAGCCTTTGAGCCGAACTTTGCCCATGTCCACAAATGCGAGGCCTTTCCCCATGCATAACTCCGCGATCGCGTCGGAGACTAAGGTCTGCTCGGGTTTCGCATGCGAGCAAATGCGCTCCGCTAATTGCACGGTCGACCCAAAGAGATCGTTGCTGTTTTCGACAGGCTCCCCCGCTGCGGCGCCGATTCGAACCGTCACCGCGCAATCGGTCCTTTTTGCCGGGTGTTCGGCCAAGGCCGCCTGAATTTGCGATGCGCACCGCACGGCGGAGACTGCCGATGAAAAGGCGGCCATGATGCCATCGCCCGTATGCTTAATCTCATGCCCAGCATTAGCCGCTAGCGCGTTTCGCACCAGCGGGTCGTGAATCTCTAAAAGTTCCATACAGGCCTCATCGCCAAAACGTTGCGTTAACGACGTTGATTCGACGATGTCGGTGAAGAGAATAACGCGCACCCCGGAATCGCGTTCCCCCTTGCGCCCGCCAGGCACGAGGGCTGCGCCGCCCTCATCGACCTCGCACCCGCCCAGGAAACCGTTTGCTATCTCGGGGGATACCTCGATAATCTTCTGCGCCATTAAACCGTGCGCTTCGCGATGCACTTGCGCGGCGGCCTCACTGTTCGGCGCGGTGCAGAGGCAAAAAATCTTGCCTTGGCCTTCGTTTAGCCAATACTTGTGATACTCCACGCCGTACTTCGATTGGACGTGTACGTCGGCAAGATGCGCCTCAGCCACCGCCGCCGCCGTTGCTCCGGGAACCTCGTGTATGTCCATGTACATCGGCATGCGGCTTTAAGTCACTTGTTTCTGGATACGAGGATTTCTGGCGGCTGACGTAGGCTCTGATAAACGACGCAATAACGTTCTGTCAGTCGAACGAGCGTGTTCAGCTGTTCCTCGGTCGCATCGGAATCCAAATCGAAGTGAAGCCGGATCTGCGTAAACCCGACCGGGACCTCTTTAGCGACGCCCAGCGTGCCGCGAAAGTCGAGGTCTCCCTCGACGCGTACGACGCCGTTTCGAAGGTCAACTCCAATGGCTGTTGCAACGGCGCCAAGCGTTACGCCGGCGCACGCAGCGAGCGCCTCCAGCAGCATGTCGCCCGAACACGCGCTCAAGCCGTCTCCGCCGCTTGCCGGATGCAGTCCGGCTGAAACGAGCGCCTTGCCCGTCTGCACGCTGCACGTAACGCCCTCGCCGAGGCGACCTTCGGCCTTGAGGGTGACGACGGCCGATTCCGGCGACCGCTTATATCGTTCTTTTATTGGCGCTTGCAGAGCGCGAAGTTCATCAGCATTCATAAAACTGGCTCCTGTTTGGTTCGGCGGCCTGGCGAGCGTTTCCTCGGCAGCCGAATCCTCAAAGGCTCGCTGAGCCCGTTCGAATGCGCGTCCCTTCACTGTTTTTCGTTGTACTCGGGCTTTTTTGCAAGAGAAGGTTTACGAGTCACGTCGTTCCGCCACGAGTAACGAAGCGATGCAGAACTTCTCCGCGGCGCTGAGCGTCAGCTCTGCGAGCGTGGGAATCTTCCGCTGGTTGCGATCACGTACGTTATTCCGGCTAGCAGCTGTTTTTCTCGTAAATCGGGAAGAGCGAAAGTGGTTATGCCGTCGCCTCCAAACTTCGTCCCTAACAGCGAGTAAAGTGCGACATTGCCGTTAATCTTGAGGAGCTGGCCGGCGCACTTTTCCCAGCCGGGTGGCGGCGTGTACTTTGGAAGATAGGCGACGAGCGAAAGTTGGCCGAGCAGAGGACTGATTATGCGGTTCGGGCGTTCGACATCTTTACGTCTGGGATAGATCCCTCGCGTTGCTATGAGGTACGAGAGGCCTTTGAGTGGTTCGTGCCCGCGCAGATCGGGAAGGCCGTACGTCGTTTGGCCGTCGCCTCCGAATCGATCACCGAGCAGCGAGAAGAGGACGACGTTTACCTTGATCGGCAGAATCTGACCGGCACATTTTTCGAAGTATACGGGGACGTAATCGTAGGGAGCCAGCATGATCGAGCCCAGGAGCTGATCATCTGTATCCGCCAAAGCCTTATCCGTCGTGGCCTTCGGGGCAGAGCCGACGACCGAAGCCGGTACCAACGCCGAGCTCGCGCAGCCGGCAAGTGCCGCGCTTGCGCCGCTGAGTACAAACGCTTGGCGCTTCATACGGGCGGAGCACCGTTTGTCACGATGTAGTATTTCACATCTTTGATCGGCTCTTTCTCTCGGAGGTCGGGCAGCGCAAAGTCCGTTACTCCGTCACCTCCGAATTGCGTTCCCAGCAATTTGAAGAGCTCGGAACCTTTAACCGGCAAAAGCTGTCCGTCGCTCTTGTCAAAGCCTTCGGGTGTATAGTCATATGGCAACAAAATCAGCGAACCTTCCAACCAAGGTGATTCGTACATGAAGCGCCCTCCTAGTGCCGCGCCGTTTCGGCTTTTCAAAAGGCGCGACCTCTGCTCGCTACACCGGCCAGCGTTTCTGGCTCTACTCGCTACCCGCTCGCCCGCGGCGGCACGTACAACGGCGACGACATCGCCTTGATATTTGCGTAGCGTTCGAGATCGGCGGGAAGCCCCGCGATGACCTCTCCCAGATTTAGCGGTGCCTCGCGTTCGCGACGAACGACCTCGCACAACATGGCGGGCAGCTCGTTCCAGACGGGCCCCTCGCCCGACATCTCCCGCAAATGATTGTAGCGTCCGACATCTTTGGCGACGCTTATTGCAAGACGCGCCAGTGCGGCTGCAACGGCACTCGCGACCACAATCGTGACGATGCGCTTCGATCTCATGCACTCGTTATTCCCGGGCCGCAAGAGCCGAACCGCCGCCGGCGCTCGCTCCCTTATAGAAGACGGGCGCATGAGGGTAAAGCAACCCCTACGAACCAACGCCCAAAACGAGGTCAGAAAATGAGTGAGGAACCGACGCCGATTCCGAACCCGCAGCCCGGCGAGGAACGCCCGAACCCGGGGCCCGACCCGATGCTCGACCCGGACGATGATGAGGACGACGATGACGATGAAGACGACGAAATCGCTTAGGCTACGCCGGTTGGCCCGAATCGTTCCGTCTTGACACGCGGCGCCGCATAGCCGGCCTGCGTTAGGAAACCCGCCGCCGCCTCGACGAACCCGGTCGGTCCGCACACGTACGTAATAGGGTTCTCGGATACGGCGAAAGCGGAGGCCGCGACGAGCGCCGCATCGATGCGTTGCGGCGTTCGCATAGAATTCGCCGGCGCGGCTCTGGTGTAGGCGAACGTAACCTCGAGGCCGCTGTTATCGGCAGCTAAGGCTCGCAACTCGTCCGCGTAGTAGATCGCTTCGGGCGAGCGCACGGAGTAAAGCAGGCGAAATGGCGCGCTCGACCCCGTCTGGCGCCGGCTGCGGATCATCGCCATCAACGGGACGATCCCCGATCCGCCGGCGATCAGTTGCACCGGCTCGCGCTGATCGGGCTTCCAGACGAACCACCCGCCGATCGGGCCCAGGATCTCGAGCGGATTCCCCGGCGCGATGGCCTCAACGAGATAGGGCGAAACTTCGCCCTCGGGCATCTGCTCGACCGTCAGTTCGACCCGCTCGCCCATGGGCGCGCTCGCGATCGAATAGGTTCGCACCGCCGTGTAACCATCTTCTGCGCGCAGGCGCACGTCGACGTGCTGACCGGCGTCGTGACCGGGCCATCCGGGAACGTCGAACCGCAGCGTGCTCGCCGTCGGCGTCTCCTTCCGGCGTTCGACGAGCTTCGCGACGTACCAGTTCAGTCGCCCGTGTATCGCTGTTCCCGCCACGGGTCTCCGTACATGTTGTAGCCGAGCTGCTCCCAAAAGCCCGGCTCGTCCTCGCGCATCAGCGTCAATCCGCGCACCCACTTCGCACTCTTCCAAAAGTACAGGTGCGGCACGAGCAGACGCGCCGGGCCCCCGTGCTCGGGTTCAAGCTCCTTTCCGTCGAAGCGAAACGCAACCCACGCCTGACCGCCGCGCAAATCAGCAAGCGGCACGTTCGTGCTGTATCCTCCATAGGAGTGGGCCATCGTAAAGCCGGCCGCGGTCTCGAGATCGCCAAGCAGCGTATCGATCGATACGCCCTCCCAGCGCGTGCCGA
>DATAQH010000157.1:0-2470 GCA_036264815.1 Candidatus Cybelea sp. | reverse complement strand
TCGCTTGAGCGGCCGATGCGGCGCGAGCGGTCCCCGAGACCAGGTTCATTTTGAATCTGCCGAGAAGAACTCCACGATTCGCTTTCGTATGTCGTCTGCCAGCGGGTCGACGTAAGGCTCGCGCATCATGCTGATGTGAGTTCCGACGATATCGACGACTTCCGATTGAGGGGCAAATTTTCGCCAGATATATCCAATCTGAGGCAAATACAGAAGCGGCCTTATTTTTGCCTCATAAACTACGATATTCCCCGAGTACTGGCTGGGAACATAGGCAAACAGAGCGGAAAAAAGCCGGTTGATGAACAATCGGTGTGCGGGTTGATAGGGAGCGAGGTCCATGATGCCGGCAATCGAGTATCCGCCGCCGAGTCTCTCTCCTCGCCTGAGACCGATCACCCTCTTGCCGATGGTATAGGCGTTGTTCGACAGGCTCCGAACCAACGATCGAAGGGTCCGGTCTCTCATCAGATCTCCGTGAACGAGCCATCCACGCAAATTGCGGAACAGGTCGAGCCAATAACGAGAAGTCCAGCGCGGGAAAGGGACGCCGGTATTTTCAGGCACGCCGTCAATGACGAGCAGGGGCCCGACTTCTCTTCCGCGGACGCGCAGATTCTTCGCCATCTCGAGCGCGACAATGGCCCCGACACAGTATCCCCCGAGGACGATGGGACCTTTCGGTTGAAACCTGACCAAGGCTTCGGCGTAGTAATCGGCGATGGACTCCACGGAACCGCCGAACTCGGTGTCGAGCATCTTCTTCGGCGGTGCTTGAATGCCGTAAAATCGTATCGAGGGTTCCAACCGAGATGCGAGAGCGAGAAAATCCGTGCCGGCGACTCCCGACGCAGAATGGACGCAATAGAAGGCCGGCCCTTGCGGGTCGACGTTGAGAGCGCAGTCGTTGATGGGTAAAATCACGCGCTCCGAATTGCGCGAAGCTATGCCGAATAAGGCGCTGGTATTGCGTGTGAAGCCGACGCTCGATGACGCGCTCATATCGGAAAACCGCTTCGGGCCGCGGCGTGCGCCGGCGGTTGGCGGCCAAAATCGCCCGCGTAAGGGTCGCCTAACAGCGTTGTTACATTACCCATATTCTGTTCAATGCGCGCACTACATCCATCGCTGTAAATCTAAGCACTCGTCTGGATCACTGCGAGCATGACGACGAAATTGTCGCCGAATCCAAGTCACGGTTGGGCCGCGCATCCGCAATGCTGACCCTGCATGCCTTGGCTCGATCCCCCGCAACGCATAACTTAGCACGAGGGGACACATCCGGGCACGCGGCACGGATCGCATACCTTTTGCGTTGGACATAAGGGAGCACGGCGTTCTGTTGCCGAGAGGCGTAGGACGCCTTCCGACGACGAAGGGGGCATTGCGCCGACTACGATCCCGGCATTCGGACGTAGTATGATCACTAGATGGCTGTCGAGACGACGATTACGCGCGGAACGGATACGCCCAACTTCACTGCTTGCCCGATCCGAGCCGCGTGGATACTTGCCGGCGAGCCCGTTGCCCGCGTTGCGCTTTTATCCAGCAGTGCCGACGGTACGGCGAGCACTTACTATTGGGATTGCACGGCTGGCCGCTTCAACTGGTACTACGCCTTCGATGAGACGCTGCATATTCTCGAGGGGTCCGTAACGTTGAAGGCACCATCGGGAAGCGCGAGGCTGGTCACTGCCGGCGATACGGTCTTTTTTCCCGCAGGATCGCAGGCCGAGTGGACGGTCGATACCTATATTCGAAAGCTCGCGTTTTGCCGCACTCCGCTCCCCGGTGTTCTGGTTTCAGCGCGGGACGTCGGGCGGAGGCTCAAACGGCTGATGAATGGCGGTGGAAAACAGCCGGAGCCCTCGAGCCTGCTATAGCTGCGCTGCGCTGCAGCACGCGCCCCTATCAAGAAGGCAGCGGCTTGTAGCCGCTGCCTGCCTTTCGTTGTCAGAGAGAGCAAATGCCGGACTTTGCCGCGCTTCCGCTCCAGTAAGTCGTGTCGGCCACCCCCGAAGGAAGGCCGGAGTTTCCGTAAATCTGCACACCACCCTCAAATGAAAAGATGTCTGTCCCGTTGCGCGCGAGCGTGAAGAGCGGCGTACCCGGCAGCGCGGGTACCTTGAACGACACCATCCCGGCAGCGGCGTTCTTCGTATAAGTCTTGCCGCCGACTGTGATCTTCAGCTCGCCAGGGGCGGTCAGGAACGCAAGCAGTTCGATATCGTTTTCGGTAACACCGGTGTAAACGTGCTCTGTGTGGCTTTGGGCCTTCGCCTCGGCGCCGGCGGGCTCACGGCGATAAAAATAGTAGAGAACATCGTGCGTGACGATCGGCTCGTGTCCCGTCAGGAACCATGCCGCGTAGTAGCCGTTGAGGTCGTAGTACCCCGTACCGATGTCGCGTTTCAAGGTGGCGTCGGTATAAGGCTCTACCTCGCTGCTCTCCGAGAAGTCGTTCCATGTG
>DATAQH010000083.1:0-16077 GCA_036264815.1 Candidatus Cybelea sp. | reverse complement strand
ATCGCCTCGTTGGCTCATGCCGGCGGGCTTCGACGCGTGAGGATTTCGCCCGCTGCCGCAAGCGCGTCGCCGAAGACGCGATCGTTGTGCCCCGAGAGAATCGCGCGCTCCACAAGGGCCGCGATTCCCGGATTGTTGACGGCACGGTAACGCGAGTCTTCCCCGTGCCCGCTCACGCGCAGCGAGATCGTCGCGCCCCGCGGGTCGACTTCCGCGACAAAAGTCGCACGTTTCGAGGTGAGCGCGATGCGCTGAATTCGTCGCGGCTCCCCTTCACGCGAGATCGCGAACTCGATGCGATTGCCGGCCTCGTCGATCAGGCTGCCGCCGCTCTCCGGCCGCCACCGCAGGCGGCTTGCCAGCCACCCCAGCAGATAGAAGCCTTCGGGATCCGAGCCGCACGCGATCTCGACGCGTCGCACCTCCGCCAACTCCTCGACGCGGCCATCGAAAAAGATCGCGACGCTCTCTTGCCACGGCGCGAGCCGCAAATAAGCGATGTCCGCGAGCGCCAGCTCGGGATGGCGTTGCGAGTACGCGGCCAGCTCGCCCAAGGACTCTCCGCCTTCGTGCACGAGCGAACTGTTGTAGACGATTGTCTGGGCCTCGGGCGAAAGTTCGCAGAAGCGGTCGTCGTCGCCGATGCCCGGCGCGATCCAAAGTAAGATGACCGGCGCCTCTTGCAGGCGCAACGCGGCGACTGCCGAGCGGACGACCTCTGCGTCCGCCGACTTGACGCCCAGCTCGATCCAGTCCCCGTGCTCCACGCGCTGCACCGTTTCGGCGGCGGTTGCGTCGAGCACGATAACCCGCGACGGATGCTTCGATGCGAGCGCGTGAATGCGGTCGCGCGCCAACGAGCCGATCGTCGCGTCTTCAAAGAAGACGACGATCGTCATCGTGGCCGCACTGGCTTCGTTCCCGCGCTCGCGGTGCAGCTGCGTAAGTTCGTCGAGGATCGTCTGGACGGCCAGCGTCACAACCGGCGCCAATCCGGGAATAGCTCGTGCGCGCTCGGCGGCCCTTGGCTGCCGGCCGCGTAGTTCGGAAACGAAAAGTCCTTGGTGTTGTGCCAGACGTCGAGGATCGGGGTAACGATCTCCCACGCGCGTTCGACGGCGTCCCAGCGGGTGAAGAGCGTTTGATCCCCTTGGATTACGTCGCCGATAAGCCGCTCGTACGCGGGCGGCGACTGCACGCCAAAACCGGTGCCGTAACTAAAATCCATATAAACGCTGCGGATGTGGTCCTTCGGCCCGGGAACCTTCGCCTCGAAGCGCATCGAGATTCCCTCGTCCGGTTCGATTTTGATGACCAGCACGTTTGGTTCGATGTGATCGGTCGACTCGCCGTAGAACCGATGCGGAATCGGCCGGAACGTGACGGCGATCTCGGCGACTTTGCGCGGCAGGCGTTTACCAGAACGCAGATAGAAGGGAACGCCCGCCCAGCGCCAGTTCTCGACGAAGAACTTCACCGCTGCGAACGTTTCCGTATTGGAGTCGGGCGAGACGTCGGATTCTTGCCGGTAGCCCTTGACGGGTACCCCGTCGATCGCGCCGGGGCCGTACTGGCCGCGCGCCGAGACCGACCAGACGTCCTTGTGCACCGGCGGCTGAATTGCCGAGAGCACCTTATACTTTTCGTTGCGGATGTCGTCGGCGTGGGCGCTAATCGGGGGCTCCATCGCCACCAGGGCCAACAGATTGATGACGTGATTTTGAATCATGTCGCGCAGCGCGCCGGCGTTCTCGTAGTAGCCGCCGCGCTGTTCCACGCCGAGCGACTCCGCCGACGTGATCTGCACGTTCGCTATGTAGTTTCGGTTCCAGATCGGCTCGAAGATCGTGTTTGCGAAGCGCAGTGCGATGATGTCCTGCACCGGCTCCTTGCCGAGGTAGTGGTCGATGCGGTAGATCTCGTTCTCGGGAAAGACCGACTCGATTGCCTTCTGCAGTGTCCGCGCCGATTCGAGATCCGTGCCGAATGGCTTCTCGACCACGACGCGCGTCCAGCCGACGGCGTTCTTGTCGAGGCCGGCCTCTTTAAGGTGCTTGATGATCTCGGGAAAGACCGGCGGCGGCGTCGCGAGATAGAACAGGTGGTTGCCTGCCGTGCCGAAGTCTTTGTCGTTCTGGGCGAGGCGCTCCTTGAGTATGACGAAGTGGCGCTTGTCTCCGAAATCGGCGGGGATGTAGCCGATCCGTTTGGCGAAGTCGTCCCAGATCGGGCCCTGCGGCTTCTGGCCGTCGGGCATGAACTCGTCGAGCTGCTCTTTGCAGTACTGCCGGAAGCCTTCGTCGTCGTATGAAGTTCGCGCAAAACCGAGCAGTGCGAAGTCGCTGGGCAGCGTGCCGCCCAGACGCATCGCGTACACGGCCGGCAGCAGCATACGTTTGAACAGGTCGCCGCTCGCGCCGAAAAAGACCGCGGTGCACGGATTGGTAATGCGGTCCTCCGGCAATCCGGCCCGTAACGGGTTGGCCGAAGCACCGTCGGCGGTGACCGGCGCGGTCACGATATTGTCGGACATAACCCTAGACGCGCGCCGCTAAGGCTTCGTCCGCCGCCGCAACGAGGGCGCGCAGCGCCGGCTCGACCGCGCCCTTCAGGTGCACGCGCACGCCGCGCCGGTTGCGCTTGTCTAGCGACATCCAATCGCCGAGCGCTTGCGCTGCGAGCAGCGTCCGGAAGCCAACCTTCATTCCAGGAATCGCCGGATCGTCGGGATCGTCGGCCGTGATCTGCAGGACGACGCACGTGTCCGGGCCGCCTTTGTGGAGCTGTCCGGTCGAGTGGAGGAAGCGTGGGCCGAAGCCGACCGTCGTTGCGACGTGCGCGGCATTGCGAATCTTGCACCGAAGCTCTTGCAGCAGTTCGGTATGCGTCGCGTTGCGCGCGACGTACGCGGTTATCGCATTGTAGTCGTGCGGGCGAAGCTGAGCGAAGAGCCCGGCGAGAGCCTGCGTCGGGTTTTGCGCGGAGATCGATTTGCTGCCGGAGAGATAGGTGACGTCGAAGGCGTCGCCCTCGACGCTTGGCTTCGGCTCTTCGAACTTGCCGTTGCGCGCGTACTCTTGTAAGAGCGCGACGGTGTTATCTTTCGACTCCTGGACGTTGGGCTGGTCGAACGCGTTGATCCCCAGAATGACGCCCGCGGCGGCTACGGCGATCTCCCACAGGTAGAACTGTTCGCCGACGTCGTACGCGTCGTTCATCGCCAACCGAACGACGGGGTGCCCGGCGCCTTCGAGCGCCGCGAGCCTCTTCTCGGTATCGGGGTCCGGGTCGGGGAGGTTCGAGCCGACGTAGGCGAAGACGCGATCGTCAGAATAGACGGAGGGCTCGCCGAGGGGCTCGCCTTCGATCGGCACGATTCCGCGCCCGAGTTTTCCGGTCGACTCCGCCACGAGCTGTTCGGCCCAGGCCCCAAAGGCCTTTACGGCCGGATGCGTGACGATGGTTAGCTTGTCGCGCCCACTCTTTGCCGCTCCGCCGATGGTCGCCCCGAAGCGTGCGCCGGGTGCCTCCCGGGTATCGACCGTGCGATCGTCGGCATGCATCGCGCCGAGGGCCCGGTCGAGGAGCAGGTTGATGTCGAATCCGGCGATCGCCGACGGCGCTATGCCGACGAACGAGAGGGCGGAGTAGCGGCCGCCGATGTTCGGATCGTTCTCGAAATCGGCGCGGAAGCCGACCTCGCGTGCCTCTTTGTCGAGCGTCGTACCGGGATCCGTGATCGCCGCGAAGTTGCGTCCGGCCGAACTCGCCCCGACCTGCTTTGCCACCTTGTCGTGGAAGTAGGCGTAGAACGCGTTCGGCTCGGTCGTCGTTCCGCTCTTACTCGAAATAATGAAGAGCGTCCGCGCGAGCGGAATCTTCTCTTCCAGTTCTTTGATCTGCTGCGGGCAGGTCGAGTCGAGCACGTAGAGCTTCGGGAAACCAGGGGTGTCTCCGAACGTATCGGCGAGGATATCCGGCGCGAGCGAGCTGCCGCCCATGCCGCAGACGACTACGGCGTCGAACTGATCCTTGTTGTCGCGTGCGAACTTGCGCAGCCCGGGGACCTCCTCGAGCATGTGCTGCTGGATATCCAGCCACCCGAGCGACTTTTTGATGACGGCGACGTCTTGCGGTGTCGACGACCACAGGGTCGCATCGTGAGCCCAGAGGCGCTTTAGATAATCCGCCGCAGCGAGCTGGTCGATTGCCGCGTCGTAGTTCGCCTGCGACGGCCCCATTGCGATCGTGACGCGCTGCGCGCCTCCGGATTCCAGCAGCTTCTGCTTGTAGACGATCGCGCCCAGCAGCGCCGCAAACGAGTCGGAGAAGAGCGTAACCCCTTCGACCTGCAAATCGTGACAGACCTCGAAAAGCGAGATCTTTGCGTCCTGCAGCGCGCGCATTACGTCACGCGCTCCGGTAAGATCGCTCTCGACGGTATCGGCGACGATCGTGCCGTGGTCGAGCAGCGCGTCGAGGGTGGCCGGCGGCATCGTGTTGACCGTGTCGGGGCCGACGACGCTCTCGACGTACATCAGATCGGGATAGTGCGGGTTTTTCGTCGAGGTAGAGGCCCACAAGGGACGCTGCACCGCCGCACCTTTCGCCCGCAGCGTTGAGAATTCGTCACCGGAGAAGATCTCCTTGAAGCGCTGATAGGTGAGCTTCAGGTTCGCGACGCCCGTCTTCCCGAGCAGGTTGTCGAGCTTTTCGCCCTTCGCGATCCGGTCTTGCAGCAGCTTGTCTACAGCGGTATCGATCCGGCTGACGAAGACCGAGTTCACGGAACGAATGCGGTCGACGGCCTTCCCCTCGATCGCCCGGCGTTGCAGGCCCTTCACGTAGGCCATCGCCGCCTTCTCGTACATCTCGATGGAGAAGATCAGCGTGACGTTGATATTGTAGCCACGGTAGATCGACTCTTCGATCGCCGGGATGCCGGCGCGCGTACCGGGGATCTTGATCATGACGTTGGGGCGGTCGACCCTTTTCCCGAGCTCGTCGACCATAGCGATCGTCCCCGCCGTATCGTTGGCCAGCAGCGGCGAGACCTCAAGGCTGACGAAGCCGTCGTTGCCCCCCGACGATTCGTGCACGCCCGAGAAGGCGTCGCAGGCAGCTTGAATATCCTGGATCGCGAGGTCCCAGAAGAGGGCGTCGGCATTCTTCTCCGAGCCGATCAGCGCCCCGAGCTGCTCGTCGTAGTCGTTGCCGGCGCCGATGGCTTTTTCGAAGATCGTTGGGTTGCTCGTCATTCCACGCAGGCCCTGATCGATGAGGCGCTTGAGCTCGCCCGACGCAAACATGCTTCGGCGAAGGTTATCGAGCCAGACGCTCTGCCCGTCGTCGAGCAGTTGCTGGATTTGGTTCTTCATCGGTCTCTCCTAACGGGCGGCAAATGTAAAATGTTCGAGGGCGACGTTGGCAAGATTCTCGGGGGTAAACCCATACGCTTTAGCGATCTCGGCCATCGGGGCCGACGCACCGAAGCGGTCGATGCCGAAGGCGTATCCGCGGTCTCCGACATACTTCGACCACCCCAGGGTCGCCGCGGCTTCGACCGAGATCCGGGCGTGGACCGACGGCGGCAGCACGCCGTCGCGATAAGCCTGCGGCTGGGCGTCGAAGAGCTCCCAGCAGGGCATCGAAACCACGCGGGTTCTGACGCCTTTTTCTTCGAGAATCTTCTTCGCGTCCATTGCAAGCGAGACTTCCGAGCCCGTCGCGATCGCAATCAGGTCCGGTTCGCCGCCCTGCGCATCGGAAAGGACGTAGGCGCCGCGGCTGACGGCTGCATCGCGCTCGCCAAGGAACGGCACTTTCTGGCGGGTCAGTACGAGAACCCAGGGAGCGCCCTTGCGCGCGAGCGCCAGCTTCCACGCCTCGAGCGTTTCCAGCGAGTCGGCCGGCCGCACGACGTAGCAGTTGGGGGTCGCCCGCAACGTAGCGAGTTGCTCTATCGGCTCGTGCGTCGGGCCGTCCTCGCCGAGAAAGACTGAATCGTGGGTGAAGACATAGATCGTGTGAATGCCGGTGAGGCAGCCGAGGCGCAGTGCCGGCTTCAAGTAATCGACGAAGTTAAAGAACGTCGCCGCAAACGGCAGCAGTCCCCCGTGAAGCGCGATGCCGTTGCTGGCCGCAGCCATCACGTGCTCGCGCACGCCGTAGTGAATGTTGCGGCCGGCGTAGTTGCCCGGCTCGAAGTCGCCGCAGTTCTTGAGGTAGGTCTTCGTCGACGGGTCGAGGTCGCCCGAACCTCCAACGAGCTCGGGAACACTTAGGGCGATGGCGTTCATCACCGCACCGCCCGCGTCGCGCGTTGCGACGTTGCCGTTTTCAGCGTTGAACGCCGGCCAGGGCAGATCGGCCGGAAGGTCGCCGCGCAGCGCGCGTTCGAGCTGGCTGCCGAGATCGGGATTGGCGGTCTTCCATGCGTCGAAGGTTGCCTTCCACCGGGCCTCCAGCTCTTCGCCTTTGGCGCCGGTCTCGCGGAAAAACTTCAACACGTCGTCGGGAACGTAGAAGTCGGGCTCGAGCGGCCAGCCCAATTCCTCCTTCGACTTGCGAACGTTCTCCGGGCCGAGCGCCTCGCCGTGTGCTAGGAAGCTGTCTTGCCGCGGGGAGCCGTAGCCGATGTGGGTGCGCACCGCAATAAACGACGGCCGATCGGTGACGTTCTTGGCAACTGTGATTGCCTGGTCGATCGTTGCAACGTCGTTGCCCTTGTCGATGGGGACGAGCTGCGTGTGCCAGCCGCTCGCGTCGAAGCGCTCGAGCGAATCGTCGGTGAGTGTGATGTCGGTCGGGCCCGCAAGCGAGACGTGATTGTCGTCGTAGAAGACGATGAGTTTACCGAGCTTGAGATGGCCGGCGAGCGAGACCGCTTCTTGGCTGATGCCCTCCATGAGGTCGCCGTCGCCGCAGAGGCAGTACGTAAAGTGATCGACGATGGCTTGATCGTCGCGGTTGTAGACGGCGCCCATGTGCGCTTGTGCGATCGCCATGCCGAGCGCGTTGCCGATGCCCTGACCCAGCGGCCCGGTCGTGGCTTCTACGCCGGGAGTGCGCTCGGCCTCGGGATGCCCCGGCGTCTTGCTGCCGAGCTGACGGAAGTGCTTGATGTCGTCGAGCGTCAGGTCGTAGCCGGTGAGGTACAGCAGCGCGTAGAGCAGCATCGAGCCGTGGCCCGCGGACAGCACGAAGCGATCGCGATTGAGCCAGTGAGGGTCTTTCGGATTGAAATGCAGGTGGCGCGTCCAGAGCGTATATGCCATTGCCGCGGCTCCCATCGGCAAGCCCGGGTGGCCGGAGTTCGCTTTCTGTACGGCGTCGACGGCCAGAAAGCGGATGGTATTGATTCGTTGCTCGTCGGCGGGCGAGTTCGGCACGAAATCTCCTTTCCCACGGTGGGGGCTATGATAATGCGCGGCGGGGGCGCGCTTCCCTGGTGCCGTAGCACCGTCGGGTGACGACCGACGAACTCCAGTCGCGGATCGAGGCGCTGGCGCGCGGGGACGGCGACGTACGCGGCCGAGAGGGGCGCGTCGTCGATCGGGTCATCGAGCTGCTCGATGAGGGGGAACTGCGCGTCGCCGAGCCGCGTGACGGCGACTGGGTAACGCACGCATGGCTTAAGCGGGCAATTCTGCTCTACTTTGCTCGACGAGGGGTGGAGTGGATCGGCAATCGCGATCGGGATGCACTCGTCTATTACGATAAGCTTCCCGTCAAACGGAATTATAAACGGCTGGGGGTACGCTGCGTTCCCCCCGGGGTCGCGCGCTATGGCAGCTTTCTCGGACGCAGCGTGATCCTAATGCCGGGCTACGTGAACATCGGCGCGTACGTCGACGAGGGCAGCATGATCGACACCTGGGCGACGGTCGGATCGTGCGCACAGATCGGGAAGCGGGTACACCTCTCGGGCGGCGTTGGAATCGGCGGCGTGCTCGAGCCGCCGCAAGCCGCCCCGGTGATCGTCGAGGACGGTGCCTTCATCGGCTCGCGCTGCGTCGTTGTCGAAGGCGTGCGCGTCGAGCGCGAAGCGGTCCTCGGCGCCGGCGTCGTGCTGACGGCCAGCACGCCGATCGTCGACGTGCGTCAGCCGGAGCCGATTCGCAGCAAGGGTGTCGTCCCCGCCCGCGCGGTCATGATTCCTGGGACGCTCCCAAAGCAGTTTCCCGCCGGCGAGTATGGGACGCCTTGCGCCTTAATAGTCGGGACGCGCAACGAGTCGACCGACCTGAAAACCTCGCTCAACGCGGCGCTGCGCGAATACGAGCTCGCCGTCTAATGGCTAGGAAAAACCGGCTGAAAGGAAACCCACGGCGACCGAACAATCGGCCGTAGGCTATGAACCCGCGCGTCGCTAAAATTTCTCCCTCGCTCATCCGCCAGATTGCCGCGAAGAAGCGGCCAGGCTCGATCGATCTCGGTTTAGGCGAGCCGACGATCATGCCGAGGATGGATCACTTTCACCTCGCGATCGACCGCGTGCGGGAAGTGGGCGTGAAATACACGCCGAACGCCGGCGATCCGGCCTTGCGCGAAGCGATCGCGCAGCACTACGCGTATCCGAAGATGGATCGCGGCGAAAACGTCTGCGTCACGGTCGGCTCCCAAGAGGCGATGTACGCAACGCTGAAAACGCTCCTCGATCCGAGCCGCGACGAGCTGCTCGTCGTCGGGCCGGCGTTCCCGTCGTACGTGAAGATGGCGACCCTCGAAGGCGTGCCGGTTCGTACCGCAACGCTGCACGAAGATGAAGACTTCGCCTTCGATCCGGAGGCCATTGCCCGCGCCGTGGGCGAGCGTACGCGGGCGATCGTGATCTGCTCGCCATGCAATCCCACGGCACGCCTCATCTCGAGCGAGGCGGCGAAGGCGTTGAGTGCCCGGCTCGAACGCAGCGGGATCTGGCTGATCCACGACGAGATCTACCGCGAACAGATCTACATCGATAACGCCGCGGACCTTGCGCGGATCTACCCGCGGACGATCGTCGTGAACTCGTTGAGCAAGAGCAACTCGATGACGGGCCTGCGCTTGGGCTGGATCCTCGGACCGGCCGATTTCATCGAAGCCGCGACCAAAGTTCACGCCTGGCTCACCTCGTGCGCCGACACGTTCTCGCAGTACGTTGCGCTCGACGTCTTTTCGACGCGCGGCAACCTTTCTGAGTTTACTCCATGGTATCGCGAACAGCGCGACCGCGTCGTTGCGGCGCTCCGAGAGAGCGGCCTACGCTTCATCGAGCCGGAAGGGAGCTTTTACGCGTGCGTGCGCCTTCCCGGAGACACCTCGTCGCTCGAAGCTGCAAACGAGCTTGTCGAGCGCTTCGACGTCGTGGCGATTCCCGGTATTGCCTTCGGCGAGGAGATGGAAAGCTGGCTGCGTCTGAGCTGGGTTTCGCCGATCGAGCTCGTACGCGATGGGATCGCGCGGATCGCGGAGTACTGCGCGCAGCGAGCCGCGGTCGGATCCTAGGTCTTGTCGCGGATGTGACGCTTCGCGGCGTCGATCTCCGCTTGCGTGCGGTTCTTGGCCTCGTTTAGCACCGAGCCCGCTTTCTCCGACGGCGTCAACTCGTCGCCGAGACCTTCGCGCTTCGATTTTTCGATGTCGGCAACCGAGCGATGCCGCGCTTCGTTCGTTGCGTCGCGCGCGTCGTCGACGATGTGTTTAACGGCGTCTGCTGCTTTGTCGACCGGGTCTTTGTTCATCCTAAGGCTATACCCGCGCTCGACCGGGACTAATCGAGGGCGTCATTTCATGGGGCGGAGCGGCATACGTTAATGGGACGAATGCAGAGCTTACGGCCCGATCCAAACGGTCTGAACGTTGACGAACTCGTGGATTCCGAAAGCTGAAAGCTCGCGGCCGTAGCCGCTCTTTTTGACGCCGCCGAACGGCAGGCGAGGATCGCTCGCCACCATCCCGTTGATGAAGACGCTGCCCGCTTCGATCCGCGCGGCGAGCTGCTCGGCCAGCGCGACGTCGCGCGACCAGAGGTTCGCGCCCAACCCGAAGCGCGAGTCGTTTGCCAGCGAGATCGCGTGCTCGCGGTCGCTCGCGCGGATCACCGCCGCCGCCGGCCCGAAGACCTCCTCCTCGAACATCGCCATCCCGGGCTCGACGCTCGCAACGACGGTCGGTTCGTAGAAAAAACCCCGTCGCTCGACGAACTTGCCGCCGGTAACCAGGTTGCCGCCGGCCGAGACCGTGGCCGAAACCTGCTCGTGAATCGTTTGGCGAAGGTCCGCACGCGCGCAAGGGCCGAGTTGGGTGCGCTCTTCCATCGGATCGCCGACGACCTGCGCAGCGGCCCTTTCGGCGAAGCGTGAGAGAAACTCGTCGTAGATCCGATCTTCGACGATGAAGCGCTTCGCGGCGATGCAGCTCTCGCCGTTATTTTGAAAGCGCGCGGTCACCGCTTTTGCGGCGGCCGCCTCGAGATCCGCGTCGGCGAGCACGACGAACGCGTCGGAGCCGCCGAGTTCGAGCACGCACTTCTTCAGCGCTTCGCCCGCAGCGCGCGCCACCGAGATGCCCGCGCCCTCGCTCCCGGTCAGCGTAACCGCGGCGACGCGCGGGTCGGCGACGATCTTACCGACCTCCTTTCCCGGGACGAGCAGAGTTCCGAAGCAGCCGTCGGCTGCGCCGGCCTCGCTAAAGACGCGCTCGATCTCCAAGGCGCAGCGCGTCGTGTTGGTCGCGTGCTTGAGCAGCAAAACGTTGCCGGCCATCATCGCCGGCGCCGCCGCGCGAATCACTTGCCAGAACGGGAAGTTCCACGGCATGATCGCGAGCAGCGTGCCCAGCGGACGAAACGCGACGTAGCTTCGCGTACCGGTCGATTCCGCCGGCTGATGCGCGAGCATCGCCTTGCCGTGTTCGGCGAAGTAGTCGAGTGCCCACGCGCATTTGTCGACTTCGGCTCGCGCTTGGACGAGCGGCTTACCCATCTCGCGCACCGCCGTCGCCGCTAGCCGCTCGCGTTCGTCTCGAAAGCGGGCCGCAACGCGCTGCAGCAGATCGGCGCGACCCTCGAACGGCGTCGCGCGCCAGCCCTCGAAGGCTCGCGCCGCTTCGGCGAGCTTCGCATCGATCCGCTGCGGGCTCATCGCCTCGATACGTTCGATCACCTCGCCCGTTGCCGGGTCGATCGTCTCGATCATAGCGTACGCATGGCCCACGGGCCCGATGGCCCCGCATACACCTCAACGAGCCGATCGGGGTGCAAGTATTCGCGCGCCACGCGCTGCACGTCGGCTGCGGTAATGCGTTCGTAGCGTTCGTTCAGCGTGCTGTAATAGTCGAGCGGCAAGTGGTTGACGGCAATGTCGAGGATCTGTTTTGCCTGGCCGGACGACGAGGCTTCCTCGAGCAGCGCGTTGCTGACGAGGCGCACCTTGGCCTCCTGCAGCTCCGTTTGCGTAACCGGCTCGTCTTGGAGGCGTTTAAGCTCTTCTCGCACCAGCGTCACGGCGGCGACGACTCGCTGTGGCGACGCATTGAGCTCGACGCGCAGATCGCCGCGGTCGGCATCGGCGTCTAGCGAGCTATCGACGCTGTAAACGAGGCCGCGCTTCTGCCGCAGCTCCTGCCAGAGACGCGATTCGAAGGCTCCCCCCGCGCCGAGGATCTGGTTGAGCACCGCAAACGTATTGTAATCCGTGCTCGAGCGCGAGAGCGCCGGCTGACCGAGACGAATATAGACCTGATTGGCGGCGGTGCCGATGTAGTCGTGGCCGCTCGAAGCCGGCGGCATCGCCATGAGGTGCGGATCGGGCTTCGGGCCGCTCGCGCTCCACGTGCCGAAGCTTGCCTCGAGCGCCGTTCGAACCTGTTCGGGCGAAACGTCGCCGACCACGGCGATCGTCGTCAGATCGGGGCGCCAGTATGCCGCGGTATAGCTGAGTAGATCCGTGCGAGTGATCCCTCCGACGCTCTGTGCCGTCGGTTGACGAAGACTGGGATCGGTATCGGCCAGCAGCAGCCGGTCGTAGGCGCGGTCGATCATCACGCCCGAGATCCGTCCTTCCGACTGCAGGCTGTTGGCGAGCTGCGACCTCTCGATGCTCAGCCACGGATCTTCGAAGCTCGGATGCGCTTCGCCGTCGGCCAAAATGGCGACGACGCGGTTGAAATCGCGGACCTCGGCTTGCGCGGAGAAGTCCTGGCCGGTCGTCATGAATACGCCCATCTCATCGGTCGCTTTACGGCGCAGCGCGAAAGGATAGCTCGTGCTGCCGTAATCTGCCGCCGAGGAGGCGAGCCGGATAATGCCCTCTTTACCCGCCGCTGCAAATGCAGGCGAACTCGCGATGCTGCCTTTGATCACGACCGTCGGGCGATCGGTCTTGCGTTGGACGATGACGTGCAATCCATTGGAGAGCGTGAACTCGACGGGAGCGAGTTTGCTGCGCGCGGTGGTCGGCGCCTTGACCGATTTCGCGATCCAAGCCGGCTCGACGATTGGGCCGTTCGGGATGCGTTTGGAAAAATCGTCGCTCGCTTCCGCGCTGCTCTTCTGAGAGCTGCCGCGCGGCGGACTCGCGTTCGGGCTCAAGTGGCCAATCACCGTCGGGTGATGCATGTAGGCTCGCGTCGCGGCAACGAGATCGGCGCCGGTGAGCGCGTCGAGGCGCCGGTCCTCATCGGAGACGCGCTCGTGCACGATGCCGTAGGTGTAACCAGCGAGGTCCCCGATACCGTCGATCGAATCGGTATCGAAGAGCCGTTCGGCAATCGTCATTCGTTTGGCCGCAAGAACGAGATCCGGGTCGTACCCGTTGCTCAGAATCGAGTCGATCGTCGCCTGGAAGACCGACTGTGCCTCGCGCGCATTGTGCCCGGGATTCAAGATGACGAAAACGTGAAGGAGGCCGCCTTTGAGCTGGGTATCGGCGTTGGCCTCGATGCCCAGCGCGATGTTGCTTTCGACGAGGGCGCGATAGAAGGGAGAGCGCTGATTCTCGAGCAGGGTCGAGAGCGTACTGATCGCGGGCTCGCCGCGTTCGGTGTCCCCGGGGATTGCGTACGCGAAATCGACGACCTCGAACGGAAACGGAAACTCGGCTTCAACCGTCGTCGGGGAAGCCGGAACCGGATCTTTTTCAGCCCATGCGGGAAGTTTCTTCGTCGGGATTGCGCCGAAGAACCGCTGGGCTTTGGCAAAGGCGTCGGAATGGTTAACGTCGCCCGCGATCACCAGCGTCGCGTTGTTCGGCGCGTACCATTCGTGGTAGTAGCGGGCAATGTCGGCGACGGTGGCCCGCGCGACGTCCTGACGGCTGCCCAACGGCGTGCGTCCGGCCGGCTGATCGGGGAAGGCCGCGGCGCGGACGCGGGCGAGAACGTTGAAGAAGGGCGAACTCGCGTCGCCATCGATCTCGTTGAGCACCGCCAATCGCTCGATCGCCCAATCGGAGGGGCGCAGGGACAGATGCTGCATTCGATTTGCGTCGATCGCCAGCGCGACGTCGATCTTGTCGGATGGCATTTCGAAGTAAAACTGCGTGTAGTCGTAGTTCGTCGAGCCATTCATTTGCGCGCCCAGGCGCGCGACGATGTCGTCGAGCCCACCCGCCGAGATCTCCGGGGTTCCGCGAAACATCATATGTTCGAGCGCGTGCGCGAGACCCGTCTTCCCGGTCGTCTCCTGCAGCGATCCGAAGCCGTACCAGACGCCGGTATGGATGACGGGTGTCTGGTGGTCCTCGACGACGACGACCTTCAGACCGTTGCGCAGCGTCGTCGTGTAAATGCCTGCATCGCCGGGACCGGTTTGAGCGACCGCCGTTTGCACCGTGCAGAGTACGACCGCGAAGAGCGCGATCCCGAATTGTGCCGTTCTACCCCTGATCAAAGTTTATCGACTCCCAAATAGTATGCTGCGGCCGATTCGACCGCCGCGATCGGCAGGCATCCGATAAGCTCGCAACCCAGAAGCTCGACCCCTTGGCGGGCGGCGAGCTCGCGCACCAGTTCTACTACGCGGTAAAGCGGCGTTGCAGCATAGTCCGTGACGTTGAGGGAAACCTGCACGCGGTCGTTTCCGCGGGGTAGGGCGATGGCCCGTAAGGAGCGCAGCCCCCCGTCGCGCTCGCGGATTGCCCGCGCGATCGCCCGGGCGACCGGAAGCTCGGCGGTGGCAAGCTCGATGTTGAACGCGATCAGAATCTCGCGCGCGCCGATTGCAATCGCACCGGCGCTGATGTGACGGAGAGAATCGCCTTCGTCGGGCGGCCAGTCCGTGTTGCGCCGGATCGCCGGCAGCGGCCGCCGCTGCGCGCTGCGGGCCGCCGCCCCGTAATAAAAGGAAGGCACCCCGAAGCGTTCCCAGATTCGGGCACCGGCTCGATGAGCGAGCGCGATGGCGTCTTCCATGGCTGCTCCGGCGAGCGGAACGAACGGGAGCACGTCGAGTGCCCCGATCCGCGGATGGAGCCCGCGGTGCCCGCGAAGGTCGATGCGCTCGAGCGCGACGCCGGCCAGAGCGACGGCGGCGTCGAGCACCTGGGTTGCGTCGCCGACGATCGTCAGGACGCTGCGGTGATGCAGCTCGTCGCTGCTCGAGTTGAGCACGCGCGCGCCCGTCGTTTCGACGGCGGAGACCGCCGCCGCGATCGTTTCCGCGTTGCGCCCCTCGGAAAGATTCGGAACGATCTCAAACATTACCCCAGCGTTTCTTGAATTGCGGCGACCACGTCGGGCGCATTGCTCGGCGAGATAATCTGCGTGTACCCGAGCTTGCGTGCCTCGGTTTCACGGCGGTCGGACGCGCCCACCGCGCGGACCTCCCCCGAGAGGCCGAGCTCCCCGAACGTTGCAACCGCCGCCGGAATCGCCACGTTGCGGAACGACGAGGCAATGGCCAGTGCAATCCCGAGATCGGCCGCCGGTTCGGCGATGCGTAATCCGCCGGCGACCGAAGCGTAGACGTCGTGCGTTCCCAACGAAAAGCCGGCTCGCCGCTCCAAAACGGCGAGGATCATCGCGAGGCGCTGCTGGTCGAGATTGTTGGCGAGCCGCCGCGGGGTGCCATAACTGCTTTCGCCGACGAGCGCCTGGACTTCGACGAGCACGGGACGGGATCCAACGATCGAGGCGACGACGCACGAACCGCTGGGACGCTGCGTTCTCGCTCCGGCGAAGAGCTCCGATGGATTGGCGACTTCGCGCAGGCCCGAATCGTGCATCGAAAAAACGCAGATCTCGTCGACGGATCCGAAACGATTCTTATACGCGCGTAGAATTCGGTACTCGCCGCTCGTCTCGCCTTCGAAGTAGAGTACGGTATCGACGAGGTGCTCGAGCAGGCGCGGCCCGGCGATCGCCCCGTCCTTGGTGACGTGCCCGACGATGAACGTCGCGCAGCCGCTGCGCTTCGAAAATTCCATCAGCGCTTGCGTGCAGTCGCGAATCTGGGTAATGCTGCCGGCATAGGCCTCGCTCTCGGGAAGCCACACCGTTTGAATCGAGTCGACGACCAGCGCCAGCGGCGCCTTGCGCTGCACGTGATCGAGCACCGCGCGCAGATTCGTCTCGGGATAGATGAGGAGGTTGCGCGAAGCCTCGCCGCGCAGCGTGCGATCTGCGCGCAGCTTGACCTGCGCGGCCGACTCCTCGCCGCAGACGTAGACGACTTCGCCGCCGCGCGATAGGCGTGCCGCGATCTGCAGGAGCAGCGTCGACTTGCCCGCACCGGGCGGCCCACCGACCAGCGTGAGGCTGCCGGGAACGGTTCCCCCGCCCAAAACGGCGTCGAACTCCGGCATATCCATCTGCAGCCGCAGCAGCGCGCTCGATTCGATTTCGGCGAGCGCCAACGGCGCCGCCGGCTGCGCTGCGGCCGGCCGTTCGTCGCGCTTGGATGCCCGTGCAACGGTAAAGGCCCGTTCGTCGAACGAGTTCCACGCTTCGCATTGCGGGCAGCGTCCAAGCCAGCGCGCCGATTCAAAGCCGCAGGCGGAACAGAAATAGATCGATCGGGTTTTAGCCAAGCTTCCTCAGAGGGTCCCCGTTCTGCGAGGTGGCGGTCACCTCCGGGCGAATCGAGGGAGCGAAATA
>DATAQH010000063.1:0-9511 GCA_036264815.1 Candidatus Cybelea sp. | reverse complement strand
TAGCACACTAGCGATTCGGAGGGCTCGATCAAATGAAGGCGGTCCAAGTTTCTCGGCCGGGCGGCGATTTCGAAGTCGTCGAGCGGGAGGTGCCGCAGCCGGGTCCCGGACAGGTGAGAGTCCGCGTGCTCGCGTGCGGCATCTGCCATAGCGACGCGATCGTCAAAGAAGGCGTCATGCCGCTGGCGTATCCACGCGTTCCCGGTCACGAAATCGCAGGAACGATCGACGAGTTGGGGCCCGGTGTAACCGCTTGGAAGAAGGGCGAGCGCGTCGGCGTCGGTTGGCATGGGGGCCACGATGGGACGTGCCTCTCCTGCAGGCGCGGCGACTTCATGAACTGCGAAAACATGCAGATCTGCGGCGTCAGCTACGACGGCGGTTATCAAGAGTACATGATCGCGCCGGTCGAGGCCCTGGCCCACATGCCGGAATCGCTCGACCCGGCGCAGGCGGCGCCGCTAATGTGCGCCGGAATTACGACCTTCAACGCGCTGCGCCGCAGCGGAGCGCTGCCGCCCGATCTCGTTGCGATACAAGGAATCGGCGGACTCGGCCACCTCGGCATTGCGTTCGCGCAAAAGCTTGGTTACCGAGTTGCAGCCATCGGACGCGGCTCCGAAAACGCGACGCTGGCGACGAAGCTCGGCGCCTCGGTATATATCGATAGCCTCGCGAGCAACGCGGTCGAGGAACTGCAGAAGCTCGGCGGCGCACGCGTAATTCTCACGACGGCGCCAACCGGCAAGGCGATGGCCGGCCTCGTCGACGGGCTCGGTCCCAACGGAGTACTGCTGATCGTCGGTGCCTCGCCCGACTCGATCGACGTTTCCCCCAACCAACTGATCTTCGGACGAAAGCGCGTCGTGGGATGGTCCTCCGGCATCCCGGCGGACTCGGAGGACACGCTAGAGTTCTGCGAGATGACGGGCGTTGCGCCGATGATCGAGACGTATCCGCTGGCGCGGGCGGCCGATGCCTACGCGCGTATGATGAGCGGAAAGGCCAGGTTCCGCGTCGTCCTGACGACGTGAAGCGCTTTTACACCGAAAGCGATCGCCTCGAAGCCTTCAGCGACGGCGTCCTCGCCGTCATCATCACGATCATGGTGCTCGAGCTGCGGCCTCCGGCCGCGACCAGTCTCTCGGCGCTGCTCGACGACTGGCCGACGTTCGCCGCGTATGCGCTGAGCTTTACGTTCGTGGGCATCTACTGGAACAATCACCACCACATGCTGCGTGCGACGCGCGGCATCGACGGGCGGGCGATGTGGACGAACCTGTATCTCCTATTCTGGCTCTCGCTCGTACCGTTTGCTACGGCGTGGCTGGGGCGCAACCCGACGGCAAAGGGGCCGACCGTAATCTATGCGGCGGTCTTGTTGATGTGCGCCGTCGCCTATGCCCTGCTCCAGCAGGCGCTGCTGATCGTCAACGGTCGTGACGGGCCATTCGCCCAAGCCGTCAAAGCCGACGTCAAGGGCTATGGCTCGATCGTGCTCTACGTGCTCGCGCTGACGTTCGCGTTTTTCGCGCCGCTGGCCTCGGATATCATCTTCGTCGTCGTCGCGATCGTCTGGTTCGTTCCCGACCGCCGCTTCGAGCCGCTGATTCGCGTCAAGGACGAGCCGGAGTAAGCCGCGCGTAGCGCTCTCTGACGCGTTCGGCCTCGACGTGGTCGTACGCACGAGCGGCTTCGCGCGCGAGCTCTTCGAGAAGCACGACCTCGTCGGGATCGAGCTGTGCCCCGTTCGCATGCGCGCCGTACAGCGTAAAGCTGACCAATTCGTGGCGAACCGTTACCGGTACGGCAAGCGTGTAGATGCCCGCGTTCTGCGGATCGAGGTGCGTCCGCAGCTCGTCGAGCCAGACGATGCTCTCGTCGGCCAGCAGCATGCGTACGAGCAGAGCGTTGGCGTCGAAACCGGGCGGCGCGATCGTCGTCTGCTGCGCGGTGGCGACGCCTTCGAAACGCGCCCCGTTGGCCGACCGCCGGTAGAGCGCCGCGGCGGCGAGCTCGAGCGCGTCGACGGGAACCTGCACGAGCCCGTCGACGATCGCGGTCTCTTCGGTCGCGTAGGGCAGCGCCGATGCGGCGCGGCGCAGAATCCTCTCGGCGACCCGGCGGCGACGAAAGAAGACGGACTCGACGAATCCTTCGACCGCGTGGTTGATCCGATCGAGCAAAAAACCGATCGCGATTGTGACCAGCAGTTCGGCCCCGATGGCCAGCCGGCCGACCGCGACGACCCGCGAGAAGAACCAATCCAGCATCGAAACGAAGGCAATGACCGCCAGCGACAACAGACCGTAAACGAGGGCGCGGTTGAGTACGAAGTTGACGTCGAGCACGCGCAAACGAAAGACCGCATACGCGATGCAGATCGGCATCAGCACGACGCCGAAGCCGACGACCTGCCCCACCGCAAAGGGGACGCCTGGGATGTAGTAGATAGCGTAAGCAAGGAACGATGCAAACGTGCCGATCGCGATGAAACCTAAGCGTTGGCGATTGCTCGGCGTCGCGGTCGCGAGGTTCTTCGCGAGGATCAGCCCGGCGACGACGAAGGTGAGCAGCGGTACGATCGTGCCCAAAACGATGTCCCAGGCCGGCACCGTTTCCGTCGTTTCATAAATGATCCATTCGGCGGCGTACGCGAGAAACGTAAGGCTCAGAAATCCCGAGACGAACGGGTCGATTCGCCGGCGCCAGCCGAGCACGTCGCCATTTGGGAACCGCAGGAGAAACGGCAGCAGCGGCAAGACGCTCCAGGGCCCAAAGACGACGGTGAGGACGAACGTCAGCGCGCGATATCCGCCGGCGTTGAGGATGTGCGACCAATACATGTAGGGCGGCGACGTGCCGAAGTAGCCGACGGCAAAAACGTAGAGCGACCACGACATCACCGACGGCCGCAAGAAGACGAGCAGAAACGCGACGACCAAAAAGACGGTCGGCGGAAGATAGGCGAGCACGCCGGCAACCCGCTGCCAGAGTCCGAAGCGCGGATCTGGGATTGCCGTCAAGGTGACGTTGTAGACGAGCGGTCCACGGCGCAGCGTGAGCGTCTCTCGCTCGCCCGGATATGGCGAACGGATGCGCGACGAGACTGCGTAGTCTCCGTGGTCGACGAGCAAATCGCCCACGCGGATGCCGGCGCGATCGCCTGGCGAACCGCGAAGGACGCTGACGATCGCCGGGCTGCGCGGCGGAATGTAGATGCCGAAGGTTCCCTCGCCCCACGTCTCCGCAAAGTCGACGTGCCCGATCGGCATGTAGTAGATGATGACGACGAGGAGCGTGACGAGGCCCAAGAGTCCGCGCGAGAGCGGTTGGCGCATGCAAGCTTCTGCGGCGCGGCACTTTGCCACCCCTTTGAAACCAAAGGCACGTGCGCCGGCATCACGGGTGCATGAATACGTCACAAACCACGCAGGATCGTCCGGCCGCAGCCAGTGGAAGCTTTTTGCTCGGCGGCGATCTGCCCGTCGTGCGGCTTGGTTTCGGCGCGATGCGTGTAACCGGCCGCGGCATTTGGGGTGAGCCGCCCGATCACGATGGGGCAATTGCGGTTCTGAAGGCGTCGCTCGACCTGGGCATTACCTTGGTCGACACCGCCGATTCGTACGGGCCCGAAGTTTCGGAGCGGTTGATCGCTGAAGCGCTCTATCCGTATCCGCGCGATCTCGTGATCGCGACCAAAGCCGGTCTGTTACGGCCGGGGCCGGGCGAATGGGTACCTGATGGGCGGCCGCAGCATCTGCGCGAGGCGGTCGACGGCAGCCTCAAGCGGTTGCGGCTCGATACGATCGACCTCTTGCAACTGCACCGTCCCGATCCGAAGGTGCCGTTCGCGGAGCAGGTCGGCACGCTCGTCGACCTGCAGGGAAAAGGGAAGATTCGCCACATCGGACTCTCTAACGTCGACGTAAAGCACCTCAAAGCCGCGCGTGAGATGGCGACGATCGTCTCCGTGCAGAATCGCTACAATCTCGTCGACCGCGAATCGGAAGGCGAGCTCGAATACTGCACTCGCGAAGAGATCGGATTCATCCCATGGTTTCCGCTGGCGACCGGCGATCTCGCCGAACCCGGCGGCCCGCTGGAACGCATCGCCGGCCGGCTCGACGTTCTGCCCGCGCAGGTTGCGATCGCCTGGCTCCTCGCCAAGTCGCCCGTGATGCTGCCGATCCCCGGCACATCGTCGGTCGCACATCTGAAAGAAAATGCCGCAGCGGCGCTGCTGAAACTCAGCGCCTCAGACTGCGAAGAGCTAGATGGCGTGTCGCCCTGAGCTCGAGTTACCGCAAAACGAGCACGATGTCGCGAACGTCATTCTGATGCGCGACTCGAAGGCGTACCTTCGTGCCCGCAGCGGCGCCGAAGAGGTACGTGAGGTCGCCGCCGGAGATATACTCGACCGCCCTGCCGTTCACCACGAGAATTCGATCGCCCGCGACGATGCCGAGTCTGGCCGCGGCGCTACGCGGCTGCACGGCGATGATGTCGAACGCGCTTGGCCCGTTCTTCTCGAAGCTGATGCCCGAGCGATTCTCCCAGAACGGCGTCGCGCGCCGTTGCGAATCCAAGTAGAGCCGCTCGTGCGCGTAATCGAACGTGGGGATGAAACGCGAGAGGACGCTGAAGCCGAAATTCCCCGCTTGAGTCCACGCCGCGAACGAGCCGGCCTTCATGTGCGTGAAGCCCGTCTCGATATCGTATAGGTGGCGATCGCCGAGGGTAAACTCGCGCAGTTTCGCTAGGTACGAGGTGTTCGTGCCGCCGGTCGCGTGCCCGATGACCAGCGGCCCGCTCGCGTAGCGCCTCGCGAGCCCGGTTCGATCGAGATACGCGCCGAAAAGAATCAAATGCCCCGCGTTCCCGGTGTCGACGCCGAAAAGCCCGAGATGTCCGTCGGCGGCGGCGGCGACCATCGGTAGATCTGGGTCGGTCTCGAACGTGAAAGGGACGGCGTCGCCGTGGCCGCGATAGCGATACGCTCGCAGCGGAGTAAACGTGACCGTGCGGTCGCCATAATCGATCCGCGTCGCGTACCGTTCGAAAAACTCCAGCCCGATGATACCCGCGACCGGCGTCTTTTTCGCGCGCTCGTAGAACTCGTACGGATAGGGGATGATCAACATCGGCTGATCGAGCAGCTCCGCTTGGCCGATGCGAATGCTCTGTACGCGGGTGTAAGCCGTCGAGATCGTGCCGGCGCCGGCGCCGCCGCTCGAACCGGCTCCGCTCGCATGCACCCCGAGCGTTTTCGCGGCGAGCATCGTTAGGATCGCGTGGCCGCCGGTGTCGAGGATAAACGGCATCGGCGCGCGCCCGTCGATCGAGGCCCAGACGAGCAGTTGACGCCCGTCCAGCGTTATCGGCACGGTACTTGAAACGGTCCCGCCGAGCATTCGCGCGTTATCCGGGACGGCCGGCCGCGCGAAATCGGCGCTGCGGACGCGGCGGAGCAGCGCGTAACGCGCGACGGTGAAGTCGTCGCCGTCGCCCGAGATCGAAAATGGGAGAACGACGCCCTCGACGGTGCGATAATCGGCGTACGTCACAACCGATCGATCGAGCGCCGTACGCATGCTGACGCTCGTAAGCAGATGCGTCTGCGCGTCGACGGCGAGATCGGCGGCAGCCCCACCCTGCGGCACGATGCGCAGCACGAGCTGCGCATGCCCCGCGCGCTCGAGCATACCCGCACAGCGAATCGTCGCGCCGGAGTTTCGGTCGAAATAACCCCGCCGGCTCAGAAATCCTCGCGTGATGCCGAGCTTGCGCGCGTAGGGGGAATCGTAGGGGCGCACGCCGCCGGAGATATCTTGCGCCCACGTGGTTGTGCCGTCGTAGACTTCCGCGCTCGAACCCATCACGGCGATATCGAAGCGCTGAGCGTAGCGTCCGCCGAGCAGGTCGACGTCGAATCGCGCACTGCCGCGCAGGCCCGCGATCGCTGCCTTCCCATAGGCCGAAGTCTCCGCGATTCCGTTCCACCCGCTGCCGAGCGCCGAGCGCATCTCCTCGAGCAGCCGGTCGGGCTGACAGGATGCCTGCGCCGTTTGGATTCGCGCGGCGTGCCCGGCCGCGGGAACGAACGACGATGCGAGAACGCATGCGAAAATCAACACTTGCCGGCGCATGGCTTCGATTCTTACCATGGCGCGGCTGCCGCGGCTTGTACGTTTGTATCGGGTCAGCGAGCAAAAATCGCGCGAAAGCGCGACGGCGACATTCCGCTGCGGTGTCTGAACTGCCGGCAGAAGTGGCTTTGGTCGTAGTAACCGCACTCGGCGGCGATCTGCGCGATGGTCAAGGACGTCTCGACCAACAAGTCGCCGGCTTTCGTCGCTCGGCGCTTCGTCAACGCACCGCGAGGTGATTCGCCGTAGGCGCGTTTGAACGCGCGATGAAGCCGTCCGCGGTGCATGCCGAGCTCGTTTGCGAGCGAAGCGACCGGCGCTTGGGTTGGTGCGTTTTCGAGCGCCTCGCGCGCGGCGGCGATCTGCGGGACGGCAGTGCGCGATGCGTTGCTCCAAAGGAACTCGCGCAGCGCTTCGAGCGAACGTTCGAGCGCGCGCCCGCGCGCCGGCAGCGCCGATAGAAGACTCTGCGCGAGCTCGTCCACCTCAGGGCCGTGCGCGCAGATGAACTCGCGCGGCGACTCCCCGCTAAGATACTCGATATTGACGGTCGCCATAGATTGATCCAGGACGCAGTCGGCGTGGATCTCTCCGGCGGGATGGAAGACGAGCATGCCGCGGCGCAAATGACGCAGCGCGCACGTGCTGTGTTCCGCGTAGTGCCCCTCGACGACGAGGGAGGCGTATGCGAACTCATGCCCGTGCGCGCCCATGATCATTGCAGGCTCGTAGGCCGTCTTTGAGAGTGCGACTTCTCCGAGATGCTCGCTAAAGAGCGTCGTGCCGAGCACCCCGGCTGTTTCGCTACGGCTGGAGGATCGCCTCGACGTTGAGCTCGATGCGAACCTCGTCACCGACGACCACGCCGCCGGTCTCCAGCGCAGCGTTCCAGGTCAAACCGTAGTCCTTGCGATTGATCGTCGTATTCGCGCTGTAACCGATGCGCGTGCCGCCCCACGGATCGTTCGTACGTCCTTCGAAGGTCGCGGCGAGCGAAACGTCCCGGGTGACGCCGTGAATCGTGAGCTTACCGTCGATCGTAAAATCGTCGGGCGTGCCATCGATGCGCGTGCTTTCGAAGCTCAGCTTTTGGTACTTCTCGACGTCGAAGAAATCGGCGGAGCGCAGGTGCGCGTCGCGCTGCTCCTCTCGGGTGTCGACCGACCCGGCGTCGATCGTCGCCGTGACGGAGATGGGAAGATCGTTGCCCGCCGCCAACTCGACGTGCCCGTCGAAGGCGGTAAAGCGGCCGCGGACCTTCGTAATCATGAGGTGGCGAACCACGAACTCGAGGGTCGTGTGGGCGGTATCGAGGGCGTAGGTGCTCTTTTCTTGCAGTTGGGTGGTCATTTTGATCTGGCTGGCTCCTTATAGTTGCCGGTAGCTTCAAAGTGTGCTATCGTCATGTAAGTAACTTTTGCATACCAGCATCCTGAATACAAGTACGCACTCTAAAGTAGCCTAGGAACCTAATGGAAACTATAAAACTTCCACCACTTCCAACCGACGCCGACGTCTACAATCAAGCCGAGTGTCCGTCGCGCCTGATTCTCGACCGGATCGCCGACAAGTGGACGACCCTCATTATGGGCATCCTCGCCCAGCACGAACGGCGCCGCTTCAACGAACTGCGGCGGACGATCGGCGGCATTTCGCAGAAGATGCTGACCCAGACGCTCCGCGATCTCGAGCGCGACGGCTTGGTGAAGCGGACGATCTATCCCGAGGTCCCGCCGCGCGTCGAATACGAGTTGACCGACCTCGGGCGCACGCTCTGTGGGCCGCTGGGGTCGCTCACGCAGTGGGCGCACGACCACATGGACGAGGTAAAACGCGCGCACGCGCAATTCGATAAGCGCGCCGCTTCCTAGATCGTTCGACGGGTGCTACGATGGGAAAAAGGGAGCTAGGTCATGAAATTTGCCTGCATCTTTGGCCTATCGACCGTCGCCCTCACCCTGAGCGGATGCCTGGGCGCCGGGTCGACGACCGGGTCCGGCGCCCTGCCCGCGGCCGGATCTCTGCGCTCGGAGCCTCCGTCGCGCATCGATGGAGCCCTCCTCTACGTCACGGGTGGCCGGAACACACAAATCCTGACGTATCCGAGTGCTAAGCGGGTCGAGACCTTCGGTAACGGCGGCGACCTGTGTTCGGACAAAAGCGGGAACGTCTACGTGACGAGGTTCAAAGGCGTTCAGGTCTATGCTCATGGTGCGACCACACCATTTCGGACGCTCAAAATGGCGTACGATTTTCCGGTAGACTGTTCGGTCGATCCGACGAGCGGCGACCTTGCGGTGGCAGTCGCTTGTCTTTCGTGCAGCACGAGCGTCGTAATTTACCGGCACGCCAAGGGTACGCCCAAGGCCTATTCTGCCGGCATGCTCGGACAGCACTGCGGCTACGATAATCGGGGGAACCTTTTCGTGTCGGGTAACTCCAGCGGCGCGGAGTTCGTCGAGCTGCCGAAAGGTGGTGCGGCCTTTACGCCGATCTCCTCCAATCCACCAATACCGACGGACGGCCACATTCAATGGGACGGCCACTTTCTTACGGTCCTGAATCCGGGCAGTCACGGCGTGACGCCGGAGATCGACCAAGTGACGGTTTCGGGCTCGACCGGTACGATCGTGGGCAGCACTCCCTTAAACGGTACGTATAATGCCTCGAGCGCGTGGATCGAGGGCGACCGGGTCGTGGTTCCGTTCGTAGACGCATACTATGGTGCCAGTCGTATCGGCTACTGGAAATATCCCGAAGGCGGAGATCCAGAAAAGGTCCTACTGGACCGGCACTACCGATTCCACGGCGCCAACACCGTGGCCGTTAGCGAAGCGCCAGATCGCCGGTAAGCAGCTTTAGTTTCTTCTCGGTCTCGGATCCTGGCGCGGCCGTCAACACGATCATCCGAATATCGCCGTCACCCGGAAGCTCGAGCGTCGTGTGATCGAGGATGAACTCGCCAAGCTCGGGATGATTGAAACGCTTGAGTCCGTCGGTCGAGCCGAGGACGTCGTGCTCTGCCCACAGCCGGCGAAAGTCTGCGGAGTTCGTTTGCAGATCGGCGATCAGCTCGGCAAACCGCGGATCGGTCGGATACTTGGCGGCGACCGCGCGAAATTGCGCGACCGTGCGGCGCATCGTACATTCCGGATCGCCGTAGCGGCAGCGCGACTCGGGATCGCGGAAGATGCGCCAGACGAGGTTGCGCGCCTGACCGGTGGCACTCGAGAAGTCGGTGAGCGTGTCGAAGCTTTTGTTGAACGCGAGTACGTCCCAGCGTCGTCCGCGCACGTACGCGGGCAAGGGGTTGAGGCCGTCGAGGACGCGGTGCACGAGTTCGCTTAGGCGCTCTTCGTCTT
>DATAQH010000111.1:0-3103 GCA_036264815.1 Candidatus Cybelea sp. | reverse complement strand
CTACACGTCGGGGACGACCGGAGCGCCCAAAGGGGTCATGCTCTCGCACGACAACCTGGCGTTTGACGCGCGGGTCTCGCTGGAATGCGGGTTCGACGGCATGGAGGCGGGGCGCGACGTGATCTCCGTGCTGCCGTATTCGCACATTTACGAGCACACGCTCATCTACATCTACCTGCTTGCGAAGGTACGGTACTTCATCTGTCACGATCCCGGCGAACTGCTTGCCGATCTCAAGGACGTGCGGCCCTCCGAGATGACGTCGGTTCCCCGCATTTTCGATCGCGTGCTCGCCGGCGTGAAGGGTCAGGCGCTGGCTGCCGGCGGCCTGCGCGCGCGGTTGGTGCCGTGGGCGCTCGAGGCCGGGCGCGCCTACATGACCGCAAAAGTGCTGGGCAACGGACCGTCCGCGCGGCAGTCGCTGAGGTTTGCGCTTGCCAAGCGGCTGGTACTCGGTAAAATACCGCCGGCGCTAGGGCTCGATCGCGTCGAGTTTCTCTGCAGCGGCAGCGCTCCGCTCCACAGCGATACGGCAATGACGTTCTTGGCGATGGGCATTCCAATCATGCAGGGCTACGGGCTGACGGAAACATCGCCCATCGTCTCGGTGAGCCGCTTGAGCGCCAACGAATACGGTGCCGTCGGGCGGCCGATCACGGGCGTCGAGGTCGAGATCGCCGGCGACGGCGAGGTGCTGGTCCGAGGACGAAACGTGATGCACGGCTACTATCACAACGAAGAAGCCACCGCCTCGGCGCTGGAGAACGGCTGGCTGCACACCGGCGATATCGGCGAACGCAACGAGGCGGGGTTTCTGCGCATCACCGACCGCAAGGGAGAGATCTTCAAGACCGATACCGGCAAGTGGATCGCACCCGCGCGCATCGAGGCGAATATCAAACGATCGATCTACGTCGCGCAGGCGCTGGTCGTGGGCAGCGGACGCCCGTTTCCGATTGCGTTGATCTGTCCGAACTGGACGCTCCTGCGATTTGAGATCCCGCAGCTTCCCCCCGGGGCCGAGCCAGAGGTGATGGCGGCGCGCGACGACGTGTGCGCCTTTTTGACGCGGGAGGTCCGAATGCAGACCGGTGCGCTCGCCAGTTACGAACAGGTGCGCAAGATCGTGATCGTGCCGCACGAGTTCAGCGTCGAACGCGGCGAGCTTTCCCCATCAATGAAAATCAAAAGGCGGATCGTCGAGCAGCGGTACGCCGTCGAGATCGAGCGGGCGTACGAGGGTGCAACCGCGGTGCACGCGCCCGTATGACCTCCGCGCCCCAGCGCATCGACGAAGTCGTTCGTGGGCCGATCAAGAGCAAGACGGTCTTTCCGGCCTTAATTCTCCACCTCATCGAGCAACGCCCGGATCACGGTTACGGCCTGATGCAGCGTATCCACGAGGTCTGCGGCGACCTCGTCGCGGTAAACACCAATAAGATTTATCCGCTGTTGCGGCGCCTCGAGGAGCGCGGGTTCGTGACCGCTTCGTGGGAAAACCCGACCAAGCGGTCCCGCCGAGTGTATGCGATTACCGCAGCGGGCGAGGAACGTCTGCACCGGATAAAGAGTTCGATGCTGCCGTATCTCGACTCGATCGCCGGAGCGATCGAACGCTTACGCACCGAGTTATACGAAACTAGCAGGACCCCGGAACCGTACCGACGATAGTCGGCATCGCATTGGGAGGTCCTCGTATTGCACGTTACATCGCTACGCATTCTGATTGTTGCGGCTGCGACGCTGGCGTCCAGCCTGCCCGCGATCGCCGCGAAGCCGCCGCCGATACCGCCGCAGACGCCCGACGCCGTCACCCATCATCGGATCGTCCTCGGCGGCAGAACGCTGGCGTACACCGCTCGTGCGGGAACGATTACCCTGCGCAACGCCGGCGATCAACCGGCGGCACGCGTCTTTTATACGGCCTACACGCTCGACGGCGCGAGTCCCTCGAAGCGGGCTCTGACATTTCTGTACAACGGCGGCCCGGGAAGCTCGACGATGTGGCTGCGCATGGGCTCCTTCGGTCCGGTTCGAGTTCAAACGCCGCCCGGTCAGCTAGCGGGTCCGCCGCCCTATCGACTCGCCGACAATCGCTACTCGCTGCTCGATCGCACCGATCTCGTCTTCATCGATATGCCCGGGAGCGGATTTGGCCGCATCATCGGCGCCGGGAAGCGTGACGATTTCTGGGGCGTGGACCAGGACGTCGCCGCCTTCGCTCAGTTCATCCAGCGCTATATCACGAACTTCAACCGTTGGAATTCGCCGCGCTTTCTCTTCGGAGAGTCGTACGGCACGACGCGGTCCTCGGCGCTCGCGAACTACCTGCAGAATGCGGGCATCGGCCTCAACGGCGTCGTCTTACTCTCGTCGTTCTTGAACTCCAACATCGACTACAACGACGGTGCGCCGGTCGGCGGCGGCGACTGGGGATATCTCCTCTATCTTCCGACCGAGACGGCTACGGCGTGGTATCATCGCGCGCTGGGCGACAGGCGGCCGCTCTCGCAGATCCTTCCCGAGGTCGAGAGCTTCGCTTTAGGGGAGTATCTCGACGCACTCGGGCAAGGCGCGCAGCTCGCCCCGGACCGTTTCAACGACGTCGTCGCAAAGCTCCATCGCTATACCGGTCTTTCGGAAGCCTACATCCGCAGCTCGAACTTGCGAATTCCGTACGATCGATTCGAAAACGAGCTGCTGCGGCAGCAAGGCCGCACGGTCGGGCGCATCGACTCGCGCTTCGAGACGTACGTGCTCGACCGCCCCGAAGTCTCCCCCGACTGGGACGCGACCGACGCGGCGATCGACTCGGCGTTCACGTCGACCTCGAACTACTACCTGCGACAGGTGCTGCACTATAACACGCCGCTGCTCTACCGGGCTAATATCTACGACCTCATCTACGGCGACGGACAGAGCTGGGATTTCAAACACGGTGCGAACGTTCAGACTCTCAACGTGACGCCCGATCTGGCCCAAGCGATGACGTACAATCCGAACCTGAAGGTCTTTTCCGCAAATGGGTATTTCGATTTCGCGACGCCGTTCTTCGCGACGGTCTACGCGCTCGACCACCTCTATCTGGCGCCGGGGCTTCGGC
>DATAQH010000018.1:0-12879 GCA_036264815.1 Candidatus Cybelea sp. | reverse complement strand
CGCCATGCCGCAGTCGGCGCCGGCCTCGTGCGACTGAACGACCAATTGCTGCGATCCGGCGCCCATGAACTCGCCCGATCCGACGATCTTCGCGTCCTGCCTGGGAAACCACATAGCTGCGCCGTTTGCCTTCGTCACGCGGTCGAACGGAACGCGCTCGTTTGGCGACTGGTACTTCAAGTGATACACCGTGCCGTCGATGGCGTAGAAAGAAAGATACCATTGATAGAACGAGCTTCCGTTTCCGGAGCCCGCGAGCTTCTTACTCAGCACCGCACGCCACTGGCTGTGCATGCCTTCACCCGCAAGATAGACGAGACGGTTTTGTACGATCGTTCCCGGCGGCTGCGGGGAAAACGTATAATGGGCTGGCTCGGCCGCGCGCGCCGATGCACAAAGCGCGACCAAACAGAGAATTGGCAAATGCCAGCGTACCATTTAGTGACCTCCGGTGCGGCCTCGAAATATCAGCCGCGCGTGCTCTTCTCAGCCCGCGGCCGAACAGCCTCGCCCAAAGAAGCTTCGCCGTGGGCAGGCCGGTTCCGGTGCGCTGCATTGACCAAGCGGAACGAGCGGCGTGGGCCGGCGCGTCAGACGGCAATCAAAACGGAGACGCGCCCCTCCGATACGAACCGGTCGGGTTCAATCTAAGGGCGGTTGCGAAAGAGGCGGTTTTGCTGCTTGGAATGTTTTTAGGCAAAGAATAAAAGCGCCTAAGGTACCGAGAGCAGCGACGCGATATTGCCTAGGACCGTGACGGTTTCGCGCGCCGCCGCGTCCACGTCGCTCTGGCGCCCGGCTCCGATCGCCGCGGCGATCCGGGGAAATGCGACGCTCGCGTAGCCGTTGGCCGAATAGGCGATGAGGTCGAGTTGCTGCGCGGCCTGCAGCGCCTTGGTTTCGTCGCGTGCGGACGTCGACGCATCGTACGCTTGCGCTGCCGGGTCGAATCGCGCGATCGCCGTACCGAGCTCTGCCGGGAGCGTCAGCTGCTTCGCCGCAGCCGTCTTGGTCAGGATCTTCAGGCCTGCGTCGAGCGATTTGCCGTATGGTGCGAAGCGATATGGAATCGACTCAGCATCGGCCAGACGCAGGGCGATGACGCCCACGGTTTGCGCGATCGTTCGGTGGTGGAGGAATCCGGAATCGGCGAAGAGCGCGGCGTAGCGGAAGTCGTCGTAGGTGGAATGGTACGTGCCGAAGCCACCGCCGTATCCGAGGTTGATGATCGGCGTTCCGAGTGTGTAGATGAATGACTCGTAATCCGAACCGCCCGAAGGATCGTCGACGGGCGGCCGCGCGATCTTGAGGACGTCAGCTACCGCGGGCAGCATCACGGGGACGAGCGCTCCTGCGGCCTCGGAGCGAAAGTGCGGGCCGGCCGCCGACTCGTCGACGTTAATGTATGCGATGCATCCCCGCTGCAGTTCGTCGCGATGGCGACGTACGTACTCGGCGGAGCCGTATTCGCCGATCTCCTCCGCGTCCCACCCGGCAATCCGAATGCTACGTTTGGGCTTCCACCCGGTGCGCTCGAGTGCCCCGAGGCCACGGGCGACTTCAATGAGGGTTGCGATCCCGGAGCCGTCGTCGGTGACACCGTACACCCATGCGTCGCGATGACCGCCTAGGACGATCGACTGCGCTGGAGCGCTGCCGGTCGCTTCCCCGATCGTGTTCCAGAGTGTCGTAGTGCGCGCGTTCATCTGCACGTCGAGGTGTACGAGCGCGCGGGCTCCATGGGCGTTGGCGATCAATCGTTGCGCCGTCTGGAGCGTTACGGGAAGCGTCGGAATGCGCAGCGGCACGTTATCGTCGCCCATCACGTCGCCGCGCTGCACGGCGCCGGGCGGACGGTTCGGCCCGTCGGGATAGGCTCGGCCCGGTGATTCGTCCTTGGGTGAATTGTAGAAGATGACGGCGGAGGCGCCGAGGCTTTGCGCTCGTGCCGCGAGATTGCCGCGATACTCGGCGCCGTAGCGAACCAATACGATCTTGCCGCGGACGGCGATGCGTGCGCGGCCCAGGCGTGCGTAATCGGCGTCGAGCCCGCGCCCGGCCTCTACGAGCGGCGCGCGTATGTTGCCGTTGCCGCTGCCGGCGTTAAATGGCACTCCGGCGCCGGGTCGCGAACCGTCCGGGTCGGCGGGGATCTTGCCGTCGTGCAGATCGAATGTGACCGGAGGCGAAGTCAGGAGCTGCAGCGCGAGGAGCCGCGGCGTGTAGACGGTCGCCGTGAACGGCTCGATCCAGGCGCGCAACCCAAAATGCCGCATCGTATCGCGCATCCAGACCGCCATGTGGTGGTCGCCCGGCGTGCCGGGGTAGCGATAGCGTTCGTTGAGGATTCGCGAGCTCGCGCGTGCGCCGGCGGCGCTTGGGATCGGGAGGAACGCCGTTTCCGGCTGCGACGACGCATCTTGCGCGGCCGCAGTTCCCAGCACGGCGAAGGCGGCGATCAGGCCGGCGGCGCGGCGCACGAAGACTCTGTGAAGCATCAAGCGATCGTACCTCCATCGCGTGCATTGCCTTGCCGATGGCGTACACCCTGCCCGCGATCGGCCGGGCATCGTGCGGCAGAGCTACTTCGCTTGAGGGTCGACCGCAATGCTGTCGTAGTACTCCGCCCCGATACCGTTTGAAGAGCGCCCGATGCTTCCCAATGGATAACTGTTGGCCTGCACGTTCCCAACGGCGTGCGACTGGTTCAGGATAGAAAAGTTCCCTGACCAAAGCGTGTTTTGCGACTTATTCAACGAGATGCCGGTATAGTAGCCGTTTGGAGCCGAGCCGTATGCGAACGTCGATGTGGGCGGTCCGCTCCAAGGCTTTTTGAAGACGGCGAGCGTGTTGGTGTCGCCGGCCGTATTTAAGATGAGGTTCCCCCGGAGGTCGAACGTAATGCCTTCGGGCACCGTACCGGACTCGATTTGCTGAAGAATCGTGTCGGCACCGGTACGCGTGTTGATCGAGACCAGAAACGGTTGGCCGTTGCTGTTGTAGCCGTCGGCCAGCAGTGCGCGGGCATTCGCGGCTAAGTACTCCACCTCGCTCAAGTGCGACGTCACGAGCGTTCGCTCGGGTGTTCCGCCGCCGGCTGCGATCTCGCTTGCGGCAAAGAAGTCAATGACGTTATCGCCGGCGTTAGCTGCGAATAAATCCCCCTTCGTGTCGAACGCGAGTCCGATCGCATAAGGGCCCTGCGACAAATTCAGCGTCGCGAACAGCGTGATCTGCTTATTGTTTACGTGCCAAACGGTGATCGTCTCAGACCGCGTGCCAACGGCAAGGTCGCCGGACCGCGGGTCGACCGCGAGGCCGACGCCGCTGCACGTACACTGTGAAATCATCTTGAGCGTTTTCGCGCGGTAAACGTCGACGTTACCCACCTCTCCGTTAGACGCAAAGATCCAGGTTTCCGACGGCGGCCCTTTCCCGCTGTGCACATTGGGTTTCGAGAAGGTCGCGGTCGCGGTCGCGGGCGGCACCCGCTGCGCGCTCATCGGCCGTGAAGCCGCGCTCGATGCCGGAACGGAGCTCGTTCCCTGGCATCCTACCAGTAATACCGCCAATACCGGTGCAGCCGTTGCCCCGAGAGCCATGGTCGAAAGCATGCGGCACATGATAGCCCCTTTCTGCGCGCGAGCACCTCCTAGGCGCTCCCCATTTAGCATCGCTCGGCAGGATGAAGAATCTATGAAACAAAGCCTACCGTGCAATGCGGTACGCGTTGGTGCGGATCTGGGCCGTGCTCACCATCGGACTGCTGGCCGGCGTGCTCGGCGATGCGGGGACCGAGTCTCTCGCAACGTTCGGCTGGCTGGGGGGTGCCGCCCGGGATGTCGACCATCAGGGAGTCCTCCCGACCTTCGCGATCACGTTGCTGCTCGCCCTAAGCCTTGGCGCGTACATCGTCAGCGCTCGTATCGCGCCAAACGATCCGCTCGTGCGCCGGCTCGACGACTTGCGCGCGCGCGTCGTCGACGCGCTCGCGGCGTTTGCCGGAAGCTGCTTCACCGTCGTTGGGATGGAAGGCTACGAAACGCACTTCGGCGGCCTGGCGCCGTTCGACGCGCACTCCGTCGTCATCGCACATGCTCCAGTTCTTTTCTTATCGTTTGTGGCGATCGCCGTCGCCGCACGGATGATGCTCGGCGCGGCGATCCGCGGTGCCGCGCGGGGCGGAGTTTTGGCGGCGGCATTCGTCACGTCGTTCCTGCGCATCGCTCGCTCGTTCCTGGCGACGCCGAAGCACCCGACGATGCCTCATCCGCAGACCAGTTGTTCTCACGTCGCACCCGAAATCGTCAAGGCGCGGGGTCTCCGCGCTCCGCCGCTCACGCTCCCGAACCCAGCCTAACTTCCTCAAAAGGCTGCGGCGCGTGTTCGGTCACGTGCCGCTTGGGAGTGAGTTTCATGCGAACGGCCGGTCGCGTCCTTGGCGTTTCTTTTGTCTTAGCGCTGTTATTTCAAAACTCCGAGGCTGCCGAGCTCGTCACGGGTGCGATCTTGGGAACCGTTTTCACGGCGGCTCGCCTTCCGATTGCCAATGCGCGAGTTCGGGCGGTCGCGCCGTCGGGCCGCTACACCGGCACGACCGACGCGAGCGGCCGCTTCACGATTCTCGGGGTGGCGCCGGATACGTACGCCGTTAGCGTTGAAGCCAAGGGTTTCGAACGAGCCAATGCGACGGTCATTGTCCTCCCGGGCGAGCACGAGCGTCTCGCGGTCGTCTTGCTCGCCAAGCTCAAAGAGATCGCAAAGGTCGAAGCCAAGGGCGAGGCGTTTGCGCTCGGCAGCACGAGCGACGTCTTCACCGTACAGGGTGAACAGGCGCGGGCCGGAACGCCGCAAGCCTCCTCATCGGGTCTGGCAAACTATTCCCGCGACACCATCCAGGGCGCAATCTCGAACGTCCCCGGCGTCCAGCAGGACTCATTCGCGAACGTGATCGTGCGCGGTGGAAAAGTGCAGGACACGGTTTATGACTACGACTCCGTTCCGGTACCACAGGGCCTCATCGCGGAGCCCGGCGGCAACATCGTGGGCGCGCAGCTGGGCACGGCCGGCGTCGGCTCGGCAACGGTGACGCTCGGCGGTTACAACAACGTCAGTCAAAACGCCCTCGGAGGCGTCGTCAACGAAGTGCCGCTCACGGGGATTTACCCCGGGACGGAGATCCTCGAACTCGCCGGCGGCATCGGTACGCAGCTTGGCGAGGTGAAGTTCACCGCACAGGAGGCGACGCCGGATCTACGCTGGCGCTACGCGCTGTCGGCAACGAGCGGCAGCGAGTATTTTGCCTATGGAGACGGTCACACGTTCTATCCGGCCGAGATCGGCACGTACGGCCTTGGCTTCCAGACGCGTGCGCAGTACGCGATCGCCGGGAACGTGCATTTTGCCGCAACGCCGAAGGACGATCTATCGGCCGTCTTTCTCTCCGGCGCGGCCGCGTATCAACAGTACGACTCGCCGTATCGCGGGCTGCAGTGGGCGACCTTCAGCAGTCCCACCGCCGCATTTCCCGGCCAACCGGCCGACCCGAAGCAGCAAGTCGACACTCCCTCGATCGCGCGAGGGACGTACGGCGTTGAAAAGCTCCAGTGGGTCCACAACTGGCAGCACTCACTGGGCCGTCTACAGCTTTTCCAGTCGCAGATCGGTGCCGTCGCCAACGGCCCCGAGTGGGACGACCTCGCCTTTCCCGACGGCGTCATCTCGCTCTATTCGACGCAATCGCAGCGCGAGGACGGAATTGGCTACGACTTCGAGGATCAAGCCAACGATAAGACCGACTTTCGCGCCGGCGCGCAGTACGACGTCAATACGAGTAGCATCTACCAGATCGTCCCAACCGTGCCGCAGGTCGTTACCGCGGCCCCTCGGCTAAATCAGTATCTCGTCTACGTGAGCGACACCTGGAGCGTAACGCCGACCTTCACGGCGATGGGCTCCCTTCGCTACTCCGGGCAGCACTCGCAGACCAGCGACAACCCGCCGGTAATCTACGGCGACGGCGCCATCGACCCGCATCTTGCGCTCGCGTACGCCTTCGGCGGCCAGAACGCTTTGCGCGCGACGTTCGATCGTAACTCCGTGATGCCGCTCCCGCTGGAGGTTCAGCGTACCTGCGTCCCGGCAAGCGCCTGCAGCAATGACTCCGGCGGCAACGCAAACGGCGCGATACCGAGCCTTCCACTGGCGCCTGAGACCGCAAACGATTACGCCTTCTCTTACGAGCACGGCGGCCGAACGCAGGTACGTCTTACCTACTTCGTCGAGCTGGAGCAGAACGTCATCGACGTGCTCCCGACCAACTATCGAAACGCGCTCAATGCCGGTGAAAATCCCAACGCGATCGGGATTCCAACCAATGCCGGAGAGCTGAGATCCCACGGGGTGGAGTTGTGGATCCAAAACGGCGGGTTCGCGCTTAATGCCAACTACAATCATACGCTTTCGTCGAGCATCTATCAGTTCGCATTCAACGATCTCAATGCCCCGGCGGTCCTTGCCGGACACCTCTTCCCCGCGAACTATATCCCAAACTTTACGGCCACGGCCTCGTACGAGATCGATTTCCTGCACCGGCGCCTACGTGTGTCGCCTAGACTTTCGTACGAGAGCGGCTATCCGTACGGCAACGGTACGATGGTCTGGAAGATCGTTAAGGGCAAGCCCGTACAGGTTCCCAACGACAACTATGTCAATCCCGGATACAACTATTACTTCTTGAGGAATCCGTCGCTCCCGTACGACGTCATCACAAATCCATACATCGCCAATCTGGGCACGAACGAAGGCGCCAATCCGAACACGCTGCGGAGCACGCCGCAAACCCTCGCGTCGCTGCACGTTGAGGGCGATCTCTCGCCGCGCCTTACGGTGATTCTCGACGTCGTGAACCTCTTTGCCACCGCCTCACCGACGCAGCTTCAGGGCAATCCGTACCTCATCGGGCCGCCCGGATATGCGGGCGGAAACGCCTACTACGAGCACGCCTACGGCGCGCAGTACTGCAAGAAGTGCCTCTATACACTGGGCAACGGGGTACCCACGAACGACGGTCAGTCGGCCGCCGTGCCTTGGCAATACGGCCTTGCGGGATACGTACCGGAGGGATATCCCCTGGCGCGCTCGGCCTTGGTTCGCCTGCGCTATCGTCTCTAGACGAGCGGGCCGGAGGTGAAACGTTTCGGGGGTGCCCTTCGCTGCGTGCCGAAGCGTCTCGCAGCTTGGAGGTCGCACGATGACGCTCGATCGATTGGCGCTGGGTGGTTTGACGGCGGCCGCACTCGCTTTGGCGGGCTGCGCCGGCGGCCAGTCGAGCCCCTCGGCCATGGCGCCGATGTTTGGAGGCGCGCAGCGGCAAACGCATCGCGCATCGGGTTCGAGCAGCGACGTGCTCTACGTATTGATGAGCCGCAAGGCGTACATCGTCGCGCTGCCCGGCCTAAGCAAACTCTCTGTGATGAACGGCACTTATGGGAACGTTGCCGTTTCGGACCCGAACAACGGAAATGTATTCTTAGGCAATTGCTGCGAGTTTGCGCACGGGAGCAAGGAGCCATTCGCCCATTTCCCGGGAGTCTCGGGCGAAGTCGCCTACGATGCGGCGTTTGACCCGACGACCGATAACCTGGCCTTCTCGATGGGAAAAGAGCCGTCGAACGGCAGCAGCGGATGGATCGCGGTGTATGCTAACCTGAACCATAAGCCAACGGTGTATACCGACTCGAGTATGAAGTACTATGGAGGACTGGCGTACGACGGTCAGGGCGACCTCTTCGTTCTGGGAAGCGACGCTTCGGGCAACGGATCGGTGATCGGGGAGCTGCCGAAGGGCGAAAACCATTTTACAAATTTCGTACCCAGCCGGAGCGATGGTTTTGACGATGCGTCGCAAGTTTTTTGGGACGGCAGCTATATCGTCATTCGAGCTCGTTCGAAGTTCGATCGCGTCGCTTTTTCGGGATCGAGCATGACCGTTGTGGGACAAACCTTGCTCAAAGGTGCCTTTAACCCCTGGTACGGCAGTTTCTGGCTGCAAGACGGCACGATCTATGGTCCACACCTTGGCGACGCCCCGCACAACGGCCGGTATCTTGGGTTGTGGCACTATCCGCAGGGCGGGAGTGCCTACGCCGTCATGAAGGACCTAAACAGCAACCAGAAAGAGCGCATCACCGCAGTCACCCTCTCCGTTGCGCCGAACGCTGGGCGCACCCGCTGATGCTCCAACGGGGACATTACGACGCGATGCCGTAGGTGACGGGGGCACCAGGTTCCCGCCGCCGCTAGCGTTGCTCGTACCAGCGCGTAAGATCGGCCTTGAGTTTCGCGAGCGCCGTCGCGTCGATATAGGCCATGTGCCCGGCCTCGTAGTGCGTGATGGTGAGATTGCGCCGCAAGTCTGCCGGCAGGTGAAGATGCGCGAAGTCGTACTCCTGCTGGAAGTACGGCGTCGAGAAGTCGTAGTACCCCATCCCTGCGAAGACGCGCATGCTCGGATTCTGCGCCATCGCTTCGGAGAGATCGACGATCGTGTTCGGCCGCTGCAGCAGCGCGCTCGCGCCGCCGAGATCGGTCTGATGCTTCCAGCTCCACTGCGCGAGCACGTCGATGAGCGGAAGATACTCGAGATCGGTTCGATACCCTAACTGCGTTCGCACGTAGTCGTTGAAGACCGCCTGCACCTGCGGCGTGGTGGCCAGATCCGACGTATCCCACCCCGGCTCTTCCCGGTTGCCGACCGGGTCGTAGCCGGAGTATCGCGCGTCCATATAGCCGACGACCATCCCCTTATCGCGCAGCAGCTCGGCGCGAAATCGCCCCGGCGCGATCCGCAGATTCGCCGCGCGAATCGTTGCCGCCGAGAGGCCGGTGTAAGCGCTCAGCTGCGCGACGATCGCCTCGCGGCGCTGCGCCGGCAAAGAGTCCCCAGCGGCGAGCGCGGTTAGATAATCGGTGAGCGCGAAGTGCTCGACTGTAGCGAGAAACGCCGGCAGGTCGTTGGGGCGGTTGGGTACCCGGTGGTAGTACCACGCGGCGGCTGCCTCCGTCGGAAGGAACAGCACGTAGGGCCAGTCGTTGCCGCCGATACTCGCGTCGTCCCAAAGCAAATCGACGTTGAGCGCCGAGGACATCAGCACGACGCCGTTGAGATCGATCGCCTGGCCGAAGCCGTTCTCTAAAAGCCGCGCAAGCGCGGCGGAGCGAACGGTGCCGTAGCTTTCGCCGAAGAGATACTTCGGTGAGTTCCAGCGCGAGTAGGCGGAGAGATAGAGCCGAATGAACTGCGCGAAGGCGCCGGCGTCCGCATCGACGCCGTACGCGTCGGAGGGTTTACCGCCGGGCAGCAGACGGCTGAAGCCGGTTCCCGGCGCGTCGACGTAGACTTCGTCGGTGACGTCGAGCAGCGAGTACTCGTTGTTGACGACGCGATACGGCGCCGAAACGTTCTGACCCGGAGGCGGTACGAGCACGCGCACCGGCCCGAACGCCGCCATTCGCTGCCAAACGCTCGAACCGCCCGGGCCGCCGTTGTAGAAGAAGGTTACCGGCCGTGCGGACAAGTCCCCGCCATCCTTCGTGTACGCCGTGTAGAACATCGAGATGTCCGGCCGACTCTTTGCGTTCTTCAGCACGATCGTACCGGCCCGCGCCGTATACGGCAGGTCGGCGCCTCCGATCCGGAGGACGTGATGCGTCGTCGCCAGTGCTGGCCCAATCGCCGCGAGCAGAACGGCTGCAAGAATCATCTCCGCGCCTTCGTTTCTCAGGCGCATCGCCCATGCCGGTCGTAGGTTCGGTCCTCGACCACTTCGAAAAAGTCCCGCATGCATATCGCTGCGCCATTCCCGCATTGAGAGGGTCAATGCCGCGTGCGTAGGTTCGTCAGCGCACCGATCGTCGCGGCGGCCAACGGCTTCGTGACGCCGCCCAGCGGCAGCGAACCGCCCGTGCCGCGTCTCTTTCGGTGGCGCGAGCGCACGCTGGAAGTCGCCTCGGTGCTACGGACGTGGCGCTCGACGAAGACCGATCGCGGCGACGTCTATCTCAAACGCCACTGGTTCGAGCTGCAGACCGCAACGGGCGCAAAGCTCGAGGTCTATTTCGATCGAGAAGCGCGGCGCGGTGCGCCGCAGTGGTGGCTGTACGCGATTGACGAGTAGGTGCTAGAGAACGGCGGCTCCCTTACGGATTTTCGCTGACGATGTGCGCGCTCTTGATGTAGTCGAGCTTCGGAAACTCTTTTTCGAGGTAAGCGTTGCCGTGCGCCGCGATCATCCCTTGGTCCGGATGCTCGCCGTAGCCCGGATAGAGCTTTTCGACGGTTGCCATCCCACTGTGGACCTTGCCGATCGGAGCGAAACCCGATACGTCGAGCTTCGGGTTGTCCGCCAGGTTGATGAAGAGGTGCGTCGAGCGCGTGTTCGGCTGCATCTCGCTGGCGAACGTCACGGTGCCGCGCGTGTTCGAACCTTTGACCGGATCGTCGGGAATATCGGCGCTCCACTTTTTGGTCACCGCCGGATCGGCTGCCGCGCCCCACTGCACGACGAAGCCCGGAACGACGCGGTAGAAGCGCGCCCCGCTGAAATACTTCGCCTTGACGAGCTCGTAAAAGTGTTGCGCGCCGATCGGCGCGAGGCTGCGATCCACGTCGATAACGACCGGTCCGCGGCTCGTGTCGAGCGCGACGCGGTACGTGCCGGTCGCAGGAGGCCCCTGCGAGACGGACTGCTTTGCGGCGCTGTTGCAGGCGACGAGCGCGAGTACGAAGGCGGCGGCGATTGAGAACTTCATCGCCGTTACGCTTTGCCGAAATCCCGCTGGAACCATCCACCAAACCGCGTCGGCGTCTGACTCTGTCCGCCGGTCCCGAGCCCGTGTTATGATGGCCGCTCCGGAGGTAGCCGTTGTGAAAATCACCCCCCTGAGCCCGATGGTGCTCGCCGCCCTGCTGGCGGCGTGCTCCTCGAGCGCGCCTTCCCTACCATTGGGGGCACCTGCTGCGCGGACGGCAAGCCAAGCAGCGCGCGCCGACACAAAGGCCTGTCCGAAGTCGGTCGTTTACGTTTCGTCCGCCCAAAACGGCACCGTCGAAATCTATGACCGCTCGAGACTCAAAGGCGATCCTTGCGGCTCGATCACGGGATTGCAGGCTCCGCAGGGGCTCTTCGTCGACTCGACCGGTAATCTGTGGGTAGCCGACTCGGCAACGCAGCGAGTGTACGTCTTCGCGCCCGGCAATCCCGAAGCAATCGAGACGCTCGACGATCCCGATGGTCAACCCGCGGCCATCGCCGTCGACGAAAAATCGAACACCGTGTACGTGACCGAGTACGTAAATAACATGGACGCGACGAGCCTCGTGCAAGTCTACGCAAAGGGCAGTACGATACCGACCATGACGCTACGCGACCCGAGTGCGCGAAACGGTGGATTCGCCGCCGTGGACGATCGCGGAAATCTCTATGTGACCTTCATGACGCAGAGCAACACCGCGCAAGTCGACGAATGGTTCGGCGGAAGCGGCGTGCCCAAGAAACTCGGGCTAAAACTCGTCTCGGCCGGCGCGATCGTCACCACGAGGGACGGCACGCTCGCGATATGCGATCCCTTTGATTATCGTTGCGGTGAGTTCGCTAGGGGATCGAAGCAGATGTCGCACGTCTTCGGCCACATCGGAAGGGGAGTTCCCCCCGGAGTGAAGCCCAATAAGCGCGATTGGCTCCTTCCCGACGCGCTCGCGATCGACGGCGCCGAAGATCGTGCGTACGTTGCCGCAGAGACGCTCAGCGGCTGGAAGTATCCCGGGCCTGCGAACCGTCCCAGCCACAAACCATTTGTGGAGGTTCGCGTGCCGGGGCTCGCCGGCAACGGAATCGCGGTCTTTCCGGCGTCGCCCGCGGGAGAGCCCTACTAAGAAAGCGCTTGCGAGGAAAGGAGGACGCCATCGGGCAAATCCGCCTTGTGATCAAACCATTATATATTCTCACCGCCGCAACGGCGAGCGTCTTTCTTGCGAGCTGCGCAGGCTCCGGTTCCCCTCCGCAGCAACCGGGCGCGCAGTCGCTCAACATTCATACCTACCCGCTGGGCGCGTACGGTACCGGGCTACGGGCGCCTTTTCCGCGCGCCGGCACACGTGCGCACCGCAGCGCGTCGTACGACGCCAAGGGCGCCTCGCAGTTGGCGTACGTGTGTAACCTCGGCGCCGGCGAGATCGACGTTTTTCGTCAGCGCGGCAAGGACCAACAGCCGATCTACACGATTACCGACGGAATCCTCGGCCCCGGCGGGCTCACGACGGATCGAAAAGGCAATCTCTACGTAGCCGACGAGGGACCAATCAGCGGTAAGTGGACCGTCCAGGTCTACGCACCCGGCGCGACGTCTCCAACCAAGAGCTACACGACCGATCTCTCTTCACCGACCGATACGGCCGTCGGTAAAGATGGAACGATCTACATCGCGAACTTCAACGGGCTCAGCAATGGCTGGGTGAGCGTCTATCCCAAAGGGAAGGTGTCAAAGGAATATCGCCTCTCCGATTTCGGCGGAGGCGCGCCCTTGTCGGTCGCGCTCGACTCGAAAGAGAATCTGTACGTGATGTACGACGTCAACAACGGCAGCGCGGTCAACGAATACAAACCCGGTGCGACGACCGGCACGAATCTCAATCTCGCCTTCGGCAGCGGAGGCGGCATCCAGGTCGACTCGGCCGGCGACATTCTCGTGGCGCAGCAGTTGAGTCCCTCTGAGGTCCTGATCTTTCCGCCCGGGCAAACGCAGCCGTCGAAGTCCATCTCCATGCCCGGAGGCGGAGAGCCTTTCAATCTCGCTTTAAACCATAAGAGCAAGGCCCTC
>DATAQH010000399.1:0-5816 GCA_036264815.1 Candidatus Cybelea sp. | reverse complement strand
TAGCGTTCGATCGGCAGCAGGACCTCGTTGTCGCCGATGAGGGAGCGCACGCCGTCGACGTCGTCGCGCCGCCCTACACGAGTATTACTGGTACGTTAGGCTCAGGATGGTCCCAGCCTTGGGACGTTACGATCAACAACGCAGGCACCCGCGCGTACGTTACCGATACTTCGGCGCAAACGGTCCAGGTTCTCACGTATCCCGCCGGGTCAAACATCGTAACGCTTCCAGCTTCATTCCCGGAAGCGGCAGTAGGCAGCCGAAACTACGTTCCTTAGTCTCCAAGAGCGCAGATCACAAACGGGCTCGCTGCGGCGGGCTCGTTTCTTTTGGTTTGACGCATCGGGAACCACGAGATCTCGCGAAAATCGCGCTCCAGGCGGCTCCGGGGCTGCGACACATCCGTGCGGGGAAAACACAAGCACAGCGCAGAAGCAAGCCCTTGATGTTTACCTCACCATCGGAACGGATGCTGCGTGCAGCGTCGATCTTTGTTGCGGTTTTCTTTCTGAGTCGAGCTTGGTGTTTTGCCGACGATGCCGCGACGCTCGATTCGTGGAAAGCCTCCTTCCACGCGGATTGGCAGGCAGACCAGTGTGAGGGAGAGTGGCAGAGTTGGAACAAGTACTGGGGGCAGGTGCACGCGTTCTATTTTGGTGCGCGCGGATATACGGGCTGGTTCTCGACGAGTCAAAAGATCCTCGCGCGCGTGAGCGACCCAAGCGCAAACGCCGCGGTGGCCGCGCAACTAACCTCGCTTGGGCGTCGGGTCGGCGGCGAGTGGGCCAAACAGGATTCTTGCCGCAAGGTGAGGACCAGCGACAATTGGACGGAGCGAGCCACCGAAGCCGGCAAGCCTGCGCTGTTGACTTGGCAGAACCAGCTCGACAAAGCCGCTGCTGCCGACTCCGGCAACGGTACTTCGATAGAGGCCGCCATAAAATCGATTAATTCTCAACTGGACACAATCGGGGCGCCGGCGCTGACCGAATAGGGCATAGCGTTCACGGTTGGCTTGCCCCGCGAGGCGGGTAACCGACCGCTGGGCGGCGAAAGCAAGCTTCCGATTGGAGGCAAAAATGAAGCTTTTTCGCACGCTGAGTTCCCTTGTGTGCCTAAGCGTTGCCGGATGCGCGGGTACCAACGTAACCCCGGCGCTCACAACGTTACATGGTGACGCCTCGGCGCTCAGCGTCAAGCCGGACAAATCACCGTACAAAAGGGCGCTCTATGTCCTAAACTCGGCCGCAGATGCGGTGCAGATCTTTACGAACACCTATTATCGCCAACTTGGCGCGATAACGAGTGGGATCTCTGGGCCGAAAGCTATTACGATCGACCCGCAGGGTAACCTTTACGTTACGAATCAAGCGGCTTCGTTTGGCGACGTTGCCCAATACGTTCCTCGCGCGACCTCGCCGTCGTTCACGTACGACGCGAACGAGCCTCAAGGTGTCGCCGTAGACCGCCACGGGAATATCTTTGTTGCCGATTATGCTGTCTCGGGCTTCGGCGTGATCAATCAGTACGCTCGGGGCCTCAAGGATCCAATCGCTTCTTGTATCGCGGCACAGAGTGTCTACGGTGTGGCCGTCGATAGTAGTGGGAACGTGTTTGTCTCGGTGTGGCAGGGCGACAACGCGGCCAGCATCATTGAATTCAGCGGCGGCCTCAAGGGCTGCAACAGCACGTTGTTGACGTCGTTCGGCAGTAGGTACATCCCGCCGCCAAGCCTCGCGCTTGATGCAAATAACAACCTCATAGTCCCGTGGGGGCCAACTGTCTACGTCCTCGATCCCCCGTACTCAGCCGTAACGACGACCATCGGCTCGGGCTTTTCCTCCGTTTCCGGCGTATCCCTTAACAAGAAGAGCAAATTGCTATTTGTCTCCGATTCGGGTACGAACACCGTGACGGTTATCAACTATAAGACGGGAGTAACCGTCACGCAGCTCGGTCTGCCTAATGGTATTTCACAAGCCGACGGTGTGGTTGACGCTCCCAACGCCGTCTTGTAAAACATAGGCGGGGCTCTCGAAACGAGGACCCCGCCGTCTCCCCGATGGATCTGTTACGAATTGGTATTGCGAATACGTCGTTCGAGCACCTGACGATACGGCGATCGGCGGTTCTTTGACGCCGATCGCGTCGCATTAGAAGCGTACTCGTACATCGGGGCTAGAGCAAAGGTGCCGCATCCGAGGGGGAAGGCGTTGCGCGGGCTCTTGGCCGGGTAGAACTCGGTCGCCCGGGACGTCGCACAGAAGCGACGAAGTCACTCTAGTTCCGTCGATCCTTCAACCTTAAAGGAGCGAGCAGATGGGGACTTCCACTTACAGCCGCGCACTGACCGTTAGCTTCGGCGCGGTGTTGCTTGCTAGCTGCGGGGGTTCGCAGCCGCCGATGGCCGGCGGTACCGTCGCGAGGGCCGGACGCTCTTCTGCCCATCATCAGGATTATCGATACACGGGCAAAGCGCAGTCGTTCGTCGTGCCGAAAGGCGTAGCGCAAATAACTGTTGTCGCCAGCTGTGCGAGCGGTCCAATAATCCGGGGAAGCAGCTGCCAGCGTTCCGGCGGCAAAGGCGGTTTGGTACACGCAACGATTCCCGTAAGAGCGGGCGAAAAACTAGGGCTTTTTGTCGGTGGCCGAGGCGCACTGGGCTGGGGTTGCGACAACAGCCAGTATGGTAATGCCGACGGCGGCTTCAACGGTGGGGGCGACGGTGGGCCCGGTATTTTCTTCTACAACGGCTACTACGCCAATTGGGCCGGCGATGGCGGAGGCGGTGCCTCTGACGTACGTCAAGGAGGCGACTCATTGGCCGGCCGCATCGTCGTCGCTGCCGGTGGCGGCGGTGGTGCGGAAGGCCCTGGCGTTGGCGGAGCGGGTGGAGGCCAAAGTGGTGATCCAGGCGGCGGAAAAGGGGGACGCGGGAGCTGTCAAGGCTGGGGCGGCGAGGGTGCCACCGACAACAATGGCGGAAAAGGGGGCCGGGGCGCCTCACGTAGTGGAACCCACCGCGGTGGACCCGGCTCAGCCGGCACACTCGGCGTGGGTGGTGCCGGCGGTGCGGCACCGGGAGTGGCGTCCGGCGGCGGTGGTGCCGGCGGCGGCTACTATGGAGGCGGCGGGGGCGGCTCTGGGGACGACTATCATGGACGCTGTCTCCACTCCGCGAACGGCGGCGGTGGTGGCGGCGGCTCCTCATACGTTGAACCGACAGCAACCAACGTTAAAGACGAACCGGGAGCAGCGTCTCGCGGTGACGGCAAAATCGTCATTTTTTGGTAGAAACCTACATCGAATCCGATACGAAGCTGCGGGCTCGCGATCCAGTTATTTCGTGGCCACGCTGACGGTCACACCCAGGGGATGGCCGATGTTGATCACTTGCTTGGGCGTCACGCCGCCCGCCGGATAATCCCAAATGCCGAGTTGGCCGGCGTGGTGAGTAAAGTGAAACTGCGCTGCGATGATTTGCGTGGCTCGCGGATTGACCATACCTTTTGAGAGCTTCCCTATCCAGAATTGACGAATTGGGCCGTCCCCTCCGTCGAGGTTAACGGTGCCCTTGAGAGAGCCTGTCGCCCCCGCGATTTCGAACTGGAATACCAGGTCACCCAATTCGTCGCCGATTGCAATATATTTACCATCCCACTGTACCGCCCCAGGTTCAAGGATATGTTCGTTGAGCGTGATGTTCGTGAGGAACTGGCCGTCCTTCGGCAGCTCGTCGAATCGAAAGCGGGCCGAATGGTTCGTTCCATCGACGAAGAGATTGCCCGCATTGTCATAGCCGCAAAAACGATACGCTGCAAAGTGAGTGTCGATGTGCCGCTTTGGAGTGCCCGAAGCATTTCGATAAATGGCGACGTCGCCGTCGTCGACGACCGCAAGATCTCCGGAGGCGTCGTCGACGGCACAGGCGTGCGGATCGTGCCCCTTGTCGTCTATCGTCCTGATGGGAGTGACGGTGCCGTGCGCATACTCGAAGATCTGCGACGTGCCGGCGTCGGGGATGAAAACATCTCCGGCTTCGTCGGAGCACAAGCGTTGCGGCGCGACGAAATCTGTTAACCATCCGACGAACTCTTGCTTTCGCCAGGAGAAGATCTCTACGGCGTTCTGCCTCAGAAACGGGAAGGTCGAGACGTAGATGAGATCATCGGCTTTGGCCGCTGGGTCCATCCACGAATGCGCCGAGCTCGGGTGAGCGCCGGCATTTGTAACCACGGCGGGCGATTGCGTTGCGAGACCATCGCCGCATCCAACCAATAGAGCGAATGTGATGAATGCAACGGGAGAAATCTTCATGCCCAACACCTCCGCAATTAAAACCGCGATAGACCGGCCGTAGGGTTTCGGACGTTCTATATTTCGCCGATAACGCCTGGTCCGGACCGACGAGGTATTGCGCCGTCCAGTGCACCATCTTCTCCGGGAGACATCCGTTTGTTTTTTGGAGGACCTCAATGCCTAATCACATCCGCGGCAGTTCCTAAATGATGAGGCTGCAGAGCAAGGTTGCATTAATAACCGGTGGCTACGGCGGCATGGGGCGCGCGTCCGCGCGGCTGTTCGCCGGAGAGGGCGCGACCGTCTTCGTCGCCGGCCGTAACGAAGAGCGCGGAAACGCTTTAGTTTCGGAGATAAACGGCGCCGGCGGGAGAGCCTACTTCGTCGAACTCGACGTGGTCAACCAGGATCAATGGAATGCCGCCGTGGCCCAGGTCAAGGAGCAAGCCGGAGCGCTTCACGTGCTGATGAACATCGTCGGCAGCAACGCCCTCGTGCGGTTTCCCGACATCGACATCGAGGAGTGGAACAAGATCTTCGAGATCAATGTCACGGGCACGCTGCGCGGCATCCAGACGTGTGCTCCGATAATCAGAGACTCGGCGGAGGATCGATCGTCAACATCGGATCGGTCGCCGGCATCACCGGCAATTTCGGCACGGCCTACTCTGCGTCCAAGTGGGCGCTCGAGGGATTGTCGCGGTCCGCGGCGTACGTCTATGCGGACTGGGGCATCCGCTCGAACATGATCCAGCCGGGCTGGATCGAAACCGATTTGACCGCGTCGATGATGTCGAACCCGATCGTGAAAAAGATGCAGTCGAATATGCTGGAAAATACCATACTGCTGCGAAGGAGCGGGAAGGCGGAGGATATTGCCTATACCGCACTCTTCCTTGCAAGCGACGAATCCTCATACATTACCGGTACCGACATCGTGGTCGATGGCGGATGGTTCTCGGCGGCCCCGTATCTTACCAACGAACGATCTCACCATATGCTCCAGATGCTCGAGGCCAAGGACAAGGCCGTGGGAGTCCTCGGGGAATTCCTCAAACACTTCAGGTAAGAATCCCCGAGAAACATGAGAGCACCGGCATTCTTAACGCCGGTGCTCTTTACTGATAACTCTCGCCGTAAAGGCCCAGGTTACTTCTTTGCTGCTACCACGCCGAGCGGTTCGTCGAAGCTCCCGGTAAAGACCGCAAGCTGCGAGCCGCCGGCCGGGTATTTAAAGACCGAGCCGTTATCGTTACCGGCGTCACCGCAGTACACAAGGGTCTTTACGATCCAGGTCTGCGCGCAGTCGCTGGAACCCGAGAAGGTCACGGTGCCCTTCAACGTCGCCTGCGTTCCGCTGATCGTGTACTGATACAGCTTGTTCGCTATCTGATCGAAGACGGTCATGTACGTGCCGTCCCACTGCACGGAGCCAGGAAACTCCACCGTGTTGCTCGTCGTGATCGTTATAGGTTTCGTGCTGCCATTGGGGATCTCGTCGAGCTGAAAGTTCGAGC
>DATAQH010000375.1:0-3714 GCA_036264815.1 Candidatus Cybelea sp. | reverse complement strand
TGGGCCTGCCGGCGTCATGTGGGATGGCAAGTACACCCTTAGTTTCAGCCTTGGATGAGACCACTACCCCCTCGTAGTTTAATGTGCAAAGGGCGGAGAAAGGTAGTTCTCCGTGGCTCAATCCAACAAGGCTCAATCCTCTGCGCGGGCGACGCGCCGGCGCTTTACCGTCGACGAAAAGCTGCGAATCCTCGGCGAGTACGAAGCAGCGGCCACGCCTGAGGCTCGCGGCGCCGTTCTGCGACGCGAAGGCATTTACAGTTCGCATATCGCGCTCTGGCGCCAGAAACGTGATAGTGGGGGCAAAGCTGCGCTGGATCGCAAGCGCGGTCCAAAGGCCAATCCCGAAGCTCGTGAGCTTGAAAAGCTGCGCCGTCAGAACGAGCGGCTTACCGCGCGCAACCAGCAGCTCGAGAAGATCGTCGAGATCCAGGGAAAAATGCAGGCGCTCTTGCAGCAGCTCGGGAGCAAGGAGACAGCGCCGCCGTCCGAGCCATCGCCGAGGAAACCGTGACCGCGCTGTTTGCGGTCGGCGTTTCTCAACGTGAGGCATGCCGCAGCACGAACACCTCGCGTGCGTCATGGAATCGCTGGCACAAGAAGGCTTCACTCTCGCAGCCATTTCATATCGTGCGCAGCGGCCGGCAACCACACGCCCTGGCGGCGGATGAACAAACGGCGGTGCTGGCGATCTGCAACTCCGAACGTTTTTGCAACAGCGCTCCTCGCGCGATCGTCGCGACACTGCTCGACGAAGGCCACTATCTCGCCTCGGCATCAACGTTCTATCGCATCCTGCGCACGCATGAGCTCACGCGCGAGCGTCGAGCAATCGCGTCGCATCCGGCGCGCGTCAAACCCGAACTGGTGACCACCGAGCCCAACGAGCTGTGGAGCTGGGACGTGACCAAACTGGCAGGTCCAGCAAAGTGGACATGGTTCAGTCTTTATCTGGTGCTCGACGTTTTCAGCCGCTATATCGTTGGCTGGGAGGTCGCAACGACGGAATCGACGGCCATCGCCAAGGCGTTGTTTCGCGAGCAAGGCATCGGGCCGGGTCAGCTCCACATTCATGCTGACGGCGGTGCGATGATGAAGGCGAAGTCCCTGGCGCTCCTCTTTGCCGATCTGGGCATCTCCAAGAGTCATTCGCGGCCGCATACCTCCAACGACAATCCCTACTCCGAGGCGCAGTTCAAGACCCTCAAGTACCGGCCCGAGTTTCCGCAGTTCTTTGCATCGGTGCGTCACGCGCGCGTGTTCATAGCGGACTTCGTGCGCTGGTACAACCACGAACATCGCCACAGCGGCCTTGCGTTCCTTACGCCCGCCGACGTGCACTACGGACGCGCCCAGGACGTGCTGACGAAGCGCAACGCTGCGATGCAGCAAGTGTGGGTGCGATATCCGCGGCGCTTTCACCCCCGTGGGCCGGCGGCATACGCGCTAGTAGACGCCGCATACATCAACCGGCCGTCATCCGATCATCCCGACGCACCGAATCAACATGGAACCAATCAATGCTTGACAAACGTGTAGCGTGCGCTTAGAATCAGCGCAATCGCTCACTAATCACGCGCGACGCGTGGTCTCAAACGAGCTGAAACCTTCCGGACGCGCCCTCAGCGAAACAGGCGTCTGAAAAATGTTTCGTGGCGGTATGAGGAGCTGCGGCCGAAGCGGACGATTGCGAGGTCGAGCGACGGCGCGAGGTAGAGCGCTTGTCCCCCCCACCCGCTCGCGTAGACGAGATCGGCGGGCGCGTTCTTGCCGTCGAGCCACCAGCCGAGGCCGTAGCGGGCGTTGGCGTGTGACCCGTTAAAACATTGCGCGAGCCGGCCGCGTTCGCGCAATACGGATCTCCCGTAGGCAAGCCAGTCGGCCGCGGAGAGCGATGCGCCGGTCGGCAGCGGCTGCGTTCCGTCCGCGAGACGCCGCCAGCTCGTCACGTGCACGCCGGCAGGACCGAGTACGCGCTCTTGCAGGTATTCGTGCGGGGTGCGCGGCGCGAGCTTGCGCGCAAGCACCGCACCGAAGACCTGAAGCGAGATTCCGCCGTACGTAAAGCGCGTTCCAGGTTCGTTCTTCAACGGCATCGCTTCGGCACGCTCGTAGGTCGGCACGGCGGCTCCCAGTCCGCCAAAGCCGAAGCCCGCCGTCAGCGAGAGGAGCATGCGCGCGGTCACCCGGCGTTTCCACGGATCGTCGCGCCAGCGTTCGAGGGTTTCAGCGACCGGCTCGTCAAGGTCGAGCAGCCCGTCTGCCTGCGCACAGAGTGCGGCCGGTCCCCAGAAACTCTTCGTTCCGCTGTACAGCGCGTTCGGCGTCTCGAGCGTGCAGCCGCCGGCAAAAGCTTGCGCGACGATCTGGTCTCCGCGCGCGATGACGATGGCTCGTAACTCGTGGGCGCGGGCGTACTCGACGGCGCGTGACGTTTCGATCTCGCACTCCATTTGGAGGAGCGTTCGGACATCGCTCGCAAAAGCGCCTGCATGAGGCCGTACGTGCTGCTCGTCGCTTCGATCGCGGCCCTGGGAGGATTGCTCTTCGGCTACGATACCGGCGTCATCTCCGGTGCGATCCTCTTCATTACCAAGCAGTTCGTGCTCGACTCGCGCCTGGTGGCGTTCACGATCAGCGTCGTCTTGATCGGCTGCATCGCCGGTTCGGCGGTAGCGGGCACGGTCGCCGACCGCATCGGCCGCCGCCCGACGCTCTTCGTTGCCGGCCTCGTCTTTCTACTGGGCGCGGTGATCTCGGCGCTCGCCCCCAGCGAAAACATCCTGCTCTTCGGCCGATTTATCGTCGGGATCGGCATCGGGTTCAGTTCGGTCGTCGCGCCGCTTTACATCTCCGAAGTTGCGCCGGCGAAGTCGCGCGGAGCATTGGTCTCCCTCTATCAGTTTGCGATCACGATCGGCATCGTGCTGGCGTACGTCGTCGACTATGCCTTGGCGTCGCACGCGCAATGGCGCGGGATGCTCGGACTGGCGGCCGTGCCCTCAGTCATTTTGATGGCCGGGATGATCTGGATGCCCGAGAGCCCACGCTATCTCTTTAAGATTGGACAAGGCTCGCAGGCGAGAAACGAGCTGGACCGCATCTACGACGATCCGGCCGAGAGCGAGCGCGAGGAGGCTTCGATCGGCGAGAGCTTGAGCGTGAAGGGTGCCGGCTTTCGCGCGCTGTTCGCCCGCGGAACGCGCATTGCGCTCGTCGTCGGGGTATCGCTTGCGGTCCTGCAGCAGATCACCGGCATCAATACGGTGATCTACTACGGGCCGCGGATATTCCAGATGGCCGGAGTCGCTTCGGCAGCGAGCTCGATACTCGCGCAAACCGCCGTCGGGACCGTCAATTGCTTCATGACGCTCGTGGCGATCTTCTTCGTCGACCGGCTTGGGCGAAAGCCGCTGCTCTATGCCGGCCTCACCGGAATGTTCGCCGCGTTGGCGACGATGGCGCTGGCGTTCTCGCAGCCGCACCTTTCCGCGTCGCTCGGGACGATTGCGCTGACGAGCATGATGGTATACGTAGGTTGCTACGCTTTTAGTTTAGGCCCCATCGTCTGGCTGCTGATCTCTGAGATCTTCCCGCTCCCCGTGCGAGGTCTCGGGATGTCGATCTCGACGCTGGCGAACTGGGTTGGAAACTTCTTGGTGTCGCAGTTCTTCTTGTCGATGGTCGAGCAGCTCGGAATCTCCGGGACCTTCT
>DATAQH010000372.1:0-3353 GCA_036264815.1 Candidatus Cybelea sp. | reverse complement strand
TCACCCGGCTTGGGGCTACGTCGATCAGCCGCCGGTCGTGCCGCTGCTCGCCGCGGGATCGCAGCTCTTCGGCCACTCGCTCGTGCTGCTGCGCGCGCTGCCCGCAGCGTTTGCCGCGGGTGGCGTCTACGTCACGTGCCTGCTCGTCGAAGAATTCGGCGGCGGCACCTTCGCGGCGCTGCTGGCGACCCTCGCATTCCTTGCCGCCCCTGTGCTCGAGAGCTTCGGCACGAAAGTAAGCCCGGATATGGTCGGCCTGTGGCTCTGGCCGCTCGCCGCGCTCTACGTTTTGCGCATCGTCAAGGGCGCCGACCCGCGTTGGTGGCTGGCCGCTGGAGCGTGCGTCGGCGTCGCGCTCGAGAGCAAGTACAGCGCGATCTTCTTTGCGGCGGCGCTCGTGCTCGGGCTGGCCCTCACCGCGCAGCGGCGAGCGATGCGCACCCCGTGGTTCCTAGCCGGCATCGGCATCGTCTTTGCGTTCGCCTTGCCGAATTTCGTGTGGCAGGCGCTCCACGGATTCCCGATGTGGGAGCTCCTGCAAAATGGCGCCCACGGAAAAAACCTCGTCGCTCCGTGGTGGCTCTTCCTCTTCCAGCAGCTTTTGCTGACGAATCTCTTCGCGGCGCCGATCTGGCTCGTGGGCCTCATTCGCTTACTCTACGGAAGCGCCACCCGATTTTTGGGTTATGCTTTCGTGCTGCTGATCGCAATGATGATCGCGCTGCATGCCAAGCACTACTATCCTGCGAACGTCTATCCTATATTGATGGCCGCGGGCGGGGTTGCCTTCGAAGCGCTGACCGCGCGCGCGAGGCTCGTGCGACCGCTGCTCGCCGCCGCGGCGATTGCGGCGTGGCTCTTCTTTTTACCGCTCGCGCTGCCGGTGCTCGCCGAGCCGCAGATGCTGGTCTATACCGGGTTCGTCTCGCACGCGCTCGGGCTGAGCCGTTCAACGATGGCGACCGAGCGCCGGCGCACCTCCGCGCTGCCGGAGGACTGGGCCGACATGCACGGATGGCCGCAACTCGTGCGCAGCGTCGCCGCGATTTACGATGCATTGCCGCCGGCGCAGCGCGCCCAGGCGGCGATCGTCACCAGCAACTATGGAGAGGCTGCGGCGATCGATTTCTTCGGCGGCCCTTACGGATTGCCGCCGGCGCTTTCGGGCCACAACAATTATTGGCTTTGGGGTCCGCGCGGCTACAGCGGGAACGTCATCATCGACGTCAACGGAGACTGCGGGCGCAGCGATTTCCCCGGCCTCTTCCGCAGTTTGCGGCTCGTCACGCATTCCGATCCGCCGTGGGTAATCTCGTACGAGCAGAACATTCCGATATCGCTCTGCGAGGGAATCACCCAACCGCTCTCGAGCATTTGGCCGAAACTCCGCCACTATATTTAATCCCAACCCATGAGTCGTCTAACGCTGGACGTGGCGCGACGAAAAGCGTAACCATGCCGCCGCGTTTCGGCGCGCCCCATCCAGCTATTTCCATGCGCAGTTTACGAAGTGGTCGTTGACCATTCCAACGGCCTGCATGAAGGCGTAGCAGATCGTCGGGCCGACGAAACGAAAGCCGCGCTTTCGCAGGTCGCGACTCATCGCCTCCGAGTCAGACGACGACGCAGGCACATCGCCGGGACGTCGCGGCCGATGCACGATCGTCTTGCCGCCGACGAAGCGCCAGATATAGAGATCGAACGAGCCGAATTCCTGACGCACGAAGAGCAGGGCGCGCGCGTTGCCGATCGCCGCTTCGATCTTCGCTTGGTTGCGAATGATTCCGGGATCGAGCATCATTCGCTTGACGCGCGAGGGCGTGATGTTGGCGACGAAGGAAGGATCGAATCCCCCGAAGAGCTCGCGGTAACGTTCGCGCTTACGAAGGACCGTCTCCCAGCTCAACCCCGCCTGCGCACCCTCGAGCACGAGCATCTCGAAGAGCGCTTGGTCGTCGTGTACCGCTATGCCCCACTCGGAGTCGTGATAGGCAATCAAGACCGGCGTGCTCGCCCAGGGACAACGTTTCGGCTGACGGTCACCGTTGCGGCGTTCCGGCATTGCAAGCTGGTTTGGAATGTTTTATGACTTACGCTATGCGCCTGGGCTCTCCTGGACGGATCGCGCTCTCCGCCGCGCTGTTAACCCGCCGTGCTTGCCAGCAACTACGGCGAAGCGTCCGCGCTCAATTTTTTACGGCCCGCCGTACGGTCTTCCGCCGGCGATCTCCGGGCACAATCAATACTGGCTGTGGGGGCCGCTCGGAAGTAGCGGCAACGTGCTATCTCGGTTAATGGCGAATGCGATTCTCGTCTCTTTCGCAGCGGACGCGTGGTCGCACATTTCTCCAACCCGTGGGGCCGTCCGTTTGAAAACGGCTTTCCAATCTCGCTCTGCGAGGGAATTCGGATGCCGCTAGAAGTCTACTGGCCGAGGCTGCGCAACTACATTTAGCCGAGTTAACGGCGCTACGGATCGATCGCGTGCAGAAGCGCCGGATGCACGCGATCCGCCAGCCGCCACGGCCGCAGCGGCGAGACGATGTCGTGCGAGAGCGGCAGCCCGGTCAGAACCGAAAGCTCGACGCTATCGGGGTGATGCCGGTGCCAGCGGCGGTAAAGCCGGCGAATCGCGTAGTTGTTCACCGCGATCTCTGCGGCGTTGGTAATGATCGTCACGTGCTCGGCGCCGGGCGCGGTCGTCAGCGCCTCGTCGAGCAGCGAGCGCGCGATGCGATACGAATGCGCGATCGCGTGCGTCGCGTAACGGGGGTACCCGCACGCCGCGATGTGTTTGTCTCGCAGAATCGGATTCCACCAATGAAAGCGGTTCGGCAGCCGGAGCAGCCGCTCGGCGACGGTGTTCATCAACCGATTGGGAATGCATGCGATCCCGAAGAACGGAGCGATGGGGACGCAACGATCGATCTCGTAGTGCTGTCCGATCCACGCTGCGAGCAGTCCGCCCAGCGAAAAACCGGCAACGGTGACGCGCTCGCCGAGCTCGCGCGCGACCCTCACGTAATCGGTGACCGCCGTGTAGAGATCTTCGGCGCGCAGACGCTCGAGCGCGGTCGAAAGCCGATCGGCGTGTCCGTGCCGCGGCAGCCGCGGAACGACGACGTTGTGTCCCCGATCGAATAGGTCGGCGGCAACGCGCTCGAACTGCGCCGGGCTCGCGCTCATTCCGTGAAGCAAGACGACCGAACGCGGACGGCGCGTCCCGTGCACGTACGCCAGCGTGCGCCCTTTTTCGGCGACGCCGGGGTGATCTCGCGCGACGAGGCGCTCGAGCGAGTCGAAGCAGGTAGTCAAGGGCGAGTCCTTAACACGGAGACGGGTGCATCTCCTCT
>DATAQH010000324.1:0-6297 GCA_036264815.1 Candidatus Cybelea sp. | reverse complement strand
GACCTTCTTCGTCTCGATCGGTCCGATGCTCTACGTCTTCTGGCTCTACGCGACCGACCGCATCTCCGATCTGGACATGTCGGTGCGAGCCGAACGGGAGCTGGTCTTCAGCGCCTTCGTGATCTTCGACGCGCTTGGCGCGATTGCGCTCTGGATCGTGCACGCGCCGCGGCTGATGATCGCGGCGATGCTCGGCTATCTGGTCTCGACCCTGATCGTGCAGTACATCACGCGTTACTGGAAGATCAGCACGCACGCGATCGGCATCACCGCGCCGCTCGCGGCGCTGACGCTGATCTACGCGAGACAGCCGCTCCCGTTCATGGTGCTGATCCCAATGGTTTGCTGGGCTCGCGTCTATCTCAAAGCACACACGATCATGCAGGTCCTCGCCGGCGCGGCGCTCGCAATCTGTACGACCGCGTTCTTCTTCTCGCTGTTCCACGTCGGCTTGCTCTCCGCAAAGTAGCCGCGCCAAACCCTATCGTCCTGAGCTTGTCGAAGGGCGAGCCTCATCGCTTCGCCGTGAACCGCGCGACGCTGCGCAGAAATGCCGCTTCGTCGCCGCTGGTAAGGTACTCGGTCGTGCCCCGCCCTTTGGCGCGTTCTCCCAAAAGTTCGGCCGCGCGTTCGGCCTGGACGATCGCCGGATCGATCAGCTCCACATCTTCACCGAGAACGGCGCGAAAGTGCCGCTCGAGCACCGGGTAGTGGGTGCACCCGAAGACGAGCGCATCGAGATCGTGCGGGAGGTGGGAGCAGACCTCGGCGACCGCCGCTCGCGCCTCGTCTCCCTCGGTGTCGCCCGCTTCGACGAGCGGAACGAGCGCCGGGGCCGGCACCTCGACGACGTCGATCACGCCGACCTTCGCGCGAATCGTGCGCCCGTAGGATCCCGCGCCGACCGTCGCCGCCGTCGCGACGACGCCCGCGCGCCGGAAGCCGCCGCGCCGCACCGCCGTCGCCGCCGATTCTATGAGGTCGACGATCGGCGCGCGGCTGTTCGGCCAACCGTAGCGCTCCGCCACGGCGCAGGAAGTATTGCAAGCCGTGACGATCGCGTCGACGCCTCGCCCGTCGAGCAGTTCGAGGTTGGCCGCGACGAGTTCGAGCAGTTCCGCGTGCGTGCGATCGCCGTACGGCACGTTCGCCTGATCCGCGAAAAAGACGACGTCGACCGAGGGCATGCGCTCGCGAACGCGCGCAAGAACCGTGAGGCCGCCAAGGCCTGAGTCGAAGAGTCCGATCACGCCCGGAGCTTTACTGCGAGGGCTGACCCGTGACGGGATACTCGCGCGCGTACTGCCCGATCCCGTCGGCGATCTCTTGCGCAACCTTCTGCCGCCAAGCGGCCGACGTCAGCAGCGCGTAGTCGCTGGGATTGCTTAAGAACGCCGTCTCGACGAGCGCCGCCGGCATTTTCGCGTGCAGCGTTACATAGAGATGACTCTTGACGATGCCGTCGTCCTTCGTGCCGTCGGCGGCGAGATGGCGCTCGATCGCACGCGCCAGTGCAACGTCATCGGGTTTCGAGATATACGTCGTCGTGCCATACGGTCCGGAGTTGATGAAGCCGTTGACGTGGATGCTGATGAACATTCGCGCACCGGCTTTATTGGCGACGTCGTCTCTGGCTTGCAGCTCGTCGCGCGCGCTGTCGTTCGGCTGGTAGACGTCGACGTCGGTATCGCGCGTCATCTTCACCTGCCAGCCCTGCGCGACCAGCAAATCGCGTAAGCGTTTCGCCATGTCGAGCGTGAGCTGCGCCTCTGAGACGCCGCCGTGCATCGTGCCGATGTCGCTGCCGCCGTGCCCCGGATCGATGACGATCAGCCGCGGGTTATTCGGAAGGTAGTTGCTGCGCGGGCCGAATTTCCAGCCGCTCGAATCGGTGTCGGCAGTGCCGCTCGAGGCCGTCTCGTCCAACGGCGCGGGAGTTACCGCTGGGCCGGCCGCCGCCGCCGCAACGACGCTGCCGACCATTCCGGTTCCCGAGCGCGGCTCGTCTGAGACGTCCTGTGCTCCGATCGTAATCGCGAGTCCGGTCGTCGACGGCGTCAGGGTCATATCTTTGGGACCGGCGAGCGAGAGAGCGACGCGCACCGTCGTCGGACCGACTTGCCGTACGCGCATCGAGAGTAGCGGATTCGCCTCGCTCTGCTCGATCGGCGCGCCCTGCATCTGCGCGTTTTTAACGTCGACCCAGAAGCGGTTGTCGGGCTCGCGCAGACGGTGCCATTCGTAGCTGGCGTCGCCGCTGACGGCGATTGCCACGTCGATGCCGTCGTCGCTCTGCTGCACGGTTACACCCGTCACTTGGGCGAGGCCGCCGGCCGTCTGAGCACCGGGATCGGCTTGCGGCGCCGGCGACGCCCCGGCTGAATACGAGGGGGGCGCCGGGGCCGCGTTTGCGGCGATCGGCCCGTCGATCGTGAGCAGCACGTCGCGTCCGCTCGGATTCGCGGGAGCCTGCGCGATTGCGCCCGGAGCTAGTGAAATCGTCACCGTCGTAACAGGCGCGCGCACGGTACCGGAGCTCGCAATCGCAATGCTGCGTACCGCGCCACCCGGCGGCCGGCTGCCCGTCAACGTCGTGCCGACCCCGTCGAACGCGTAGGCGATCGTCGTCGGCGTCTGCTGCACGATCCGCGCGTGCATCACCGCACCGCCATGGGCAAGCAGCGTGACGCGCTCGCCTTGCTGCCGAACGTCGAGGCTCGAAAGCTGCGGCTGCAGTACGGCCACGGAACCGTCCTGGCGAAGGGCGAGATCGAGCGAGCGCAGCAGCTCGCGCATCGGCAGATAGGCCTCATCCCCGACCAGAAACGGGGCGGTGTTTGCCTGCAGCGCGATCGGCCCGACGTCGTACCGGCGGTCGCCGATCGCAAAACTGATCACGACCGGAACTGAGTTGGTGACGAGCACGTAACGCTCTCCGGGCCGCCAGGTCAAAACCGCGCCGGTCGCGCGCAGCAGCGTCGCTAGGCCAGGGTCGTCGACCGCGATTGCGGGCGCGCCCGACTGTGAGGATATGTGCGTAAAGCGGACCGTGCGTCCGTCATAGAGCGCCACGAGGCTGGAATCCGCACGTGCCGGCAGGGGCGGCGAGGCTGCCGCAAACGCGAGCAGCAGCAGCGGAACGAGCTTAGAAATCCGAGCGGTGAAGCGGCTGATCCAGCTCAATGTGACCTCCAGGCAGCGTTTCGAGGCGGTTACCCTCGACGAGGATCTGCACGGCGTTGATGCCGCTGATGGCGGTCATCGTGTAGACGAGCGCCTTGAACTCGCCGTTCTCGCCAAACGTGCCGCCGGCTTGCTGTTCGACCTGCTTCGAAAGATCGATCGTCGCGGTCGAGCCGTCGATGCTCGCGCCCAGCACCTGCGTTCCCGGCGGAAAACGAATCGCTTGTATTTCGTTCGGCGGCCCGGCGACGGCTTGCACGGCCGCGTATCGGACCGTGTTGTGGAGGTGCTCGGCAGCGCTCTCCCCCGGCTCCGGCGGACGCATCGTTACGCGCATCTGCGCCAGCGAGTTTCCGTCGAGTTTGGTGTAATAGATGCCGAGCGTCTCGGCGGTGTGCGCCGCCCGGGTGGAGAGCACGTACCACGTGCCGGCGGCAACGGCGGCCAGAAGCACGACGAGAACGACTAGGCGCGGCAATCTCACGTCGGAAGGCTTACTTCTCGAAGGGCGCCCGAAATACTCCCGTCGAACGCGCTCGCATTATGAAGTGGCTGCGAAAAGCCATCCGCCGCGAGCGTGATGCGCTCGAGCGAGCGCGCCGGAGATTCATCTGCAAGCCGACGGAGAAACGGCTGCACGACGTTCGCACGACGGGACGCCGCTTCCGCTCCCTGCTCGAAGACGTCTCCGAACTCGCACCCGCGCGCAAGCTGCTTGCGCGCGTCAAACGCGCGGCAGCAGCAACCGATGCTGCCCGCGACGCGGCGATCGCGCTTCGCTTGCTGGACGCCTCCATCGACGAGGGGGAGCGGCAGAACGCGGCGTGGCTTTTCGCGCAGCTTCGGCAGCGCGAGGCCGAAGCGACGCAGCGCGCGCACCACCGTTTACGGCACGCGCGATTCGTGCGATAGCCGCGTGAAGCCCGAACGCGTCGACTTGCAGGGCGCCGGCGACGTCAGCGCGCTCGCGCGCCGAGTCTTGAAGACGCGCGGGCGTGAGGTTCAACGGCTCGCCCCTGGTCTCGAGCACCGCGATAAGCAGGGCCTGCACGACTTTCGCATCGCGTGCAAGCGTCTGCGGTATGCGCTCGAGCGTTTCTCAGATCGCGAGCCGCCGTTGCAAGCAATCGCCGAACGCCTCACGCTCTTACAAGACGCGCTCGGCGAAGCGCACGATCGCGACGTGCTGCTCTCCGTGCTTCCACCCACGATGCCGCAGACGGAGCGGAGCCTTCGCGACGAACGCAACGCCTACGTCGAACGGGCAAACGAGCTCTGGCCGGAAGTGCGGGAGCTCGCCCGCGCCTGCGCTCTCATGTATTTCGAATAAGCCTCTAATCATTCTCCGTTAGAATGCAGGCGTGTCGCGTGGTACAGATGGAGCATGAAGAAACTTCGCAACGTCTTACTCGCCTGCGCGCTGAGCGCGGGAGCTCTCGGCGCGGCCGCGTTGCCCGCAGCCGCCCAAGTCTACGGCGGTGTCTACGTACAAACCGGACCTCCGGCACCGATCTATGAGACCGTTCCCGTCTCGCCGGGGCCCAATTACTATTGGGTAGGCGGATATTGGACGTGGAACGGTTACCGTTACGTCTGGCGCCGCGGGTACTATGCGCCACGGCCGTACGGCGGCGCGGTCTGGTACGGCGGACACTGGGCACACGAGCGGGGTGGATGGTACTGGCACGCGGGTCGCTGGGGCCGCCCCTACTAAACACACAAACGCACTAGCTCGCTCACACTTTCGCCCACCGGTTGCTTCCACCGGTGGGCGATGCCGTTGCCGGCGTTGAACGTCGGAGTCCCATGCAGCTCCGGCGCTCTATGCGGCTTTTCGACGTCGTGCTTTTTTTCGTCGTCGCCGGTTCCAATTTGCAGTGGATCGCCTATGCTGCGGCCGCTGGTGCGAGCTCGCTTCTGGTATGGATGATCGCGGGGCTAACGATGTTCGTGCCGATCGCGATCGCGGTCGTCTTTCTCGCCTCGCACTATCCCGACGAAGGCGGGATGTACGTCTGGAGTAAACGCGCCTTCGGGCCGTTCGCCGGCTTCATGACCGGGTGGACCTACTGGTCGAGCAACATACCGTACTTTCCGGCACTCCTCTACTTTGCGGCGGGCAACGCGCTCTTCATGGGCGGCGCGCGGGGTACTGCGCTCGCCAAGTCCCCCCCTTATTTCATCGCGTTCGCGTTGGGGGGGTTGGCGCTCGCCACGATCGTCAATCTCTTCGGCCTGAGCATCGGAAAATGGCTGACCAACGTCGGCGGCTTCGCGCGCTGGATCGCGACGCTGCTGCTGATCGGGCTCGGTGCGCTGGCCTGGTGGCACTTCGGTTCGGCAACCCCGCTGACCGCCCAGAACCTGCGCCTCGGCTTCGGCCTCAAGGACCTGATCTTCTGGTCGGTGATCGCGTTTGCGTGGACCGGGCCGGAGGCCGCTTCTTTCATGGGGGGAGAGATCGAGAATCCGCGCCGTTGTGTGCCGATCGGTCTCGCCATCGCGGCGCCGGCCATTGCCGTCATCTACATCGTGGGAACGCTCAGCCTGCTCGTCGCCGCAGCCCCGCACGACATCAATTCGTCGGTCGGTGTGATGGACGGCATATCGCGCACCGCTTCACGCTTCGGCTGGGCGATCGTGACGCCGGTTGCCGCTCTGCTCGTCGCAGTCAGCTGCCTCGGCAGCACCGGTGCCTGGATCGGAACCACCGCGCGCATTCCGTACGTTGCCGGCATCGATCACTATCTTCCGCCTGTCTTTGCTCGTATGCACCCGCGCTGGGGGTCGCCCGTCGCCGCGCTGATCACCATGGCCGCGATCGCCTCGCTCTTCATCTTCTTGGGTCAGGGAGGCACGAGCGTGAAGGGTGCTTACGACGTGCTGGTCAGCGCGACGGTCATCACCACGATGATCCCGTTCGTGCTTCTCTTTGCGTCAGCACTGAAGTTTCACGCGCTCGCGAAGACGCCGGTCGACATTCGCATTCCCGGCGGCCCTGTCACCGTTTTCATCGCCGCGGTCGTCGGACTCGCGACCACGCTGGCGGCCATGGTCTTTGCCGGCTTTCCGGCCGACGACGATCCAAACAAGGCGCTCGCCGTCGTCAAAGTC
>DATAQH010000304.1:0-3770 GCA_036264815.1 Candidatus Cybelea sp. | reverse complement strand
TCACTTTCTGGCGTCTTCTTCCAGAAGTGAGGCAAAAAACATCGTGGCTTAAGGCGTGGGCGTTGCGGTCGGTTTCGGGGCCGGCGTCGCGCGCGGAGCCGGGGGCACCGTCGGCAGCGGAGTCGCAAGCGGCTGTACTGGGAAGGTCGCGTCGGGAACCTCGGAACTCTGCGTAAGAGGACGAGGCGTCACGATCGCGGTTGCTCCGTTGGGCGTTACCGAAACGGTCGCGTCGGTGCGTGCCGGTACTTCCGAGCCGGCCTCCAATACGAAATTCTTACCGTGGCGGAAGATCTGCCAGAGGCTGTAATACGGGACGAAGATATCGCCGACGGTGTCTTCGGCGGCGACGGTCGAGCCATGTCCCGAGGTGACGTGAGGCTCGAGACGCCCGACTGGCGCGCGTAAGGGCAGCTGACGACCGTCGGGCAGCGTCAGCGGCTCGAAGAAGATGTCGACAAATCCGTACGTGTCCGCGATGTCCGCCGACGAGACGTCGACGATTCGGATCGCGGCTGGAGCTCCGGCCGGTGCGACGCTCTTACCGTTGACGACGATGGCGCTCTTGAGATGAACGCGAACGAGCTGTCCGGTTTTCGATGTCTTCGACGAAATGGGATCGTCGAGCACGAAGAGGATGGTTGAATCCAACGGCAACACGCTTCCGCTCGGCGGAGCGGTTGGGCTCGGGGTCGGTTTGGGCACGGGCCGCAGAGGCATTGGATACGCTCCCGCCGTTCCCACGCCGACAATCACCAGGGCGACCAGGTAAAGGCTCAGGCGCCACCCGAGCCGTTGGATCTTAGCTGGCGCGCTTCTGAGCTTTCGCTGCGCGTTTGCCCTCTTCGATGAGTTGCTTGACTTTCTGTCCACCTTTTTGGCCTATTCGTTCGTAGAAGTCCGGACCGTAACGATCGCGCGTCGCTTCGCCACCCTTTTTGCCACCTTTTTTCCCGATCTGCTCGTAGAACTCGTGGCCATGGGCTTGCTTCGTCGCAAGGCCGCCTTTACGTCCGATCTCTTCGTAGAACTGAGCGCCGTACTTGTTTTTGACGGTCTCGCCGCCTTTTTGCCCGGCCTCCCGGACGGACATTCCGCCGGTGCGTTTTGGTTCCTGATTCCCTGACATTTTTTTCCTTCTGTTACCGGTGCCGCCAAGAAGGGGCGGCACTCTCTTTCCATTTACTACAACGCAAGTGAGGGGCGAAAAGTTTGTCGCCCAGGTTGAGGCTTAATGAGAGCAGACAAAGGTTAGAATCCTTTGAAGAGCATCCCCCTACCTGCTTTAGAAGGCACGTTTGGTATCAATTAGGATGGTCACGGGGCCATCATTCACCAGCTCCACGGTCATTTTGGCGCCAAATTTCCCATACGAGACCGGGACGTTTAGGGAAGCGGCGGTGCTCCCAACGAGCTCGTAGAGGCGCCTCGCCAGCGGTTCGCGGGCCGCCGCGACGAACGATGGGCGCCTTCCGCGACGCACGTCGCCGTGCAAAGTGAACTGAGAGACGACTAGGAGGCCGCCGCCCGTCTCCCGCAGCGAACGGTTCATCAGCCCCGCTTCGTCGGCGAAAATCCTTAATTCCACGATCTTTTCGGCGAGAGACCGGGCATCGCGCTCGTCATCGTCGAGGCCAACGCTCACGAGCGCCAGCAGTCCGGCGGCGATTTCGCCCGCGATCTCCCCGCCGACGAGGACGCTGGCTCCGCTGACGCGCTGGACGACCGCTCTCAACGCGAAAAGATCGAGGAAACCGCGAAGAGCGCGTTTTCGCGGCGCTCCAGCACGCGGCGATAGAAATAGCCGGCCCAGTGTGTCCCGAACGGCACGTAAATGCGCAAGCGATAGCCTTGGGCGACGATCTGCCGCTGAACGCTCGGGCGGCAGCCGTAGAGCATTTGAAACTCGAAACGGTCGCGCGCGATGCTTTCGTTGTCGACGAACTCTTTCACCGCCGCAATCAAACGGCGGTCGTGCGTCGCGATGCCCGGATAGTTGCCGTGCAGCAACAGCTTTTTCGCAAGCGCGAGATACTGTGCGCGGATATCGATCATTCGTTTGAAGGCGATATCGGGGGGCTCGTTATAGGCGCCTTTGCAGAGGCGAACGCGCGCTCGCAGCGCGATTGCCTCGTCGACGTCGGCCGGCGTGCGCTTCAGGTAGGCTTGCAGGACTTCTCCGACGTTTTCGTGCTCCGCGAAAGTCCTGCGGAAGACGCGCAGCGTGGCGTCGGTGACGGCCGATCCCTCCATGTCGATGCGCACGAACGGATCGGGATTGCGCGACGCGCGTTCGGCGAGCGCGATGAGGCTCTGTTTGGCTAGCGTTTCGTCGAACAGAAGACCCATCGCGGTGAGCTTCACCGAGACGTTCGAGGCGACGCCGCTCTCGCCGATGGCGTCGAGCATCTCAAAGTAGGTGTCGCGCGTGCGCAGCGCGCCGTCACGCGTCAAGACGTCTTCGCCGAGGAAATCCAGAGTCGCGGTCATGCCCTCGGCGTTGAGCGCGCGAACGACCGCGAGCGCGTCGGCGATCGTCTCGCCCGCAACGAAGCGGCGCGCGAGAAAGTAGAACTTCTTCTGGAACACGGCGCGGCTTGTTCGGGGGACTAGTGCACGACGCCTCGGCGCAGAAGCCAGGCAACGGCCAGCACCAGCGCCGCCAAAACGACGAACGCGTAGCAAAGAGCGAGCGCCTCACGCACGCCCGAAGCCGAAAGCGCCACGTAGAGCGCGACGGGAAGCGAGGTCGGATGATAGGCCACGATGCTGGTTGCGCCGTATTCGCCGATCGCCCGCAGCCACGCAAAGGCGACGCCGGCGCCGATGCTTCCCGACGCTGCCGGGAGCGCGACGCGCGCGAAGATGCGCCACTCGCTCGATCCCAGCGTGCGAGCGGCATCGGCGTAGATCGGATCGAGTGCGCCGAAGGCGGCCGTCGCCGCGATCGCGACGAACGAACCCGAGACGAAGAACTCGGCGACGCCGACGCCGAGCAGCGAATCGGGTACGGACAGACCGTGGGCCGCAAGCAACGCTCCGGCCGGCGAGTTCGTCCCGAGCGCGTAGATCAGCATCAACCCGGAGGCGACCGGCGGGAACGCGAGAGGCAGCGCGAGCGCGAAAAGTGCGGCTGCCCGCCAGCGCGCCGGCCTCCTAGCCAGATAGTACCCCGCCGGAACCCCCAGGAGCGTCGCGACCAGCGTTGCGCCTGCCGAGGCGATCAGCGACACGCGAATTGCGTCGCCGGCGGCCGTGCCGGCCAGCGAAAAGGCCGTCTGCGGCGGCATCGCGGCGACGACCGCGAGCACCGGCGCGACGATTGCTGCCAGCAGTGCCAGGGCGGCAAGCGCGAAGAGCGGTCCCGGCGAGCGGAGCTTCATGCAGGAAGCTTCACCAAGCCGTCGCGCAAAGCGTTCTCATGAGCGCCGCCTTGCTCAAGGTCCTCGCGATCGCGCTGGCGCTCGCGCTCGACGTCTTTGCGGTGAGCGTCGGCGTCGGCGTCCGAGGGGTCACCCCGGTGAGGCGCCTGCGCATCGGCATCGCCTTTGCCTGCGCCGAGGTAACGATGAACGTGCTCGGCGCGGGGCTCGGGCTGCTCGCGGGGCGGCTGATCGGTGACGCCGCCGGTTATATCGGATTTGCAGCCCTAATCGGCTTGGGCGTCTACATGCTAAAGGAGAGTCGCAGCGCCGCCGGCGCCCCACAGTTTGACCTGTCGCGCGGTCCCGGGTTGCTCATGGCGTCGCTTGCGATCAGCCTCGACTCGT
>DATAQH010000301.1:0-26849 GCA_036264815.1 Candidatus Cybelea sp. | reverse complement strand
CTGCGCAGCGACGGCGGCGTTACTGCTCGTGGCGGTGACTACGATTCGTGGGATATTGAAGTGCGCGGCGGCGCGCTGGGTTCGGCGCGTTTGCGTGCCCTCGTGGAAGAGCACGGCGCCGGCAAGCAGCTCGCGCGCGTGCGCTCGTGGCCGCGTTGGGCGCCCGTGGCGCTCGCGACGAGCGTACTCTTCTGCGCGCTTGCGCTCGCTGCCGGGTTCGGCCACGCGTGGGCGGCGTCCGCGGTTCTCGGATTTGTTGGAATCGGCGTCGCGGCACGCGCGGCACTGGAGTCGGCTTCGGCGATGCTGCGGTTCGATCGGGCCTTGGGAGATGTTCGTGAAATACTTGATCGTCAACGGTTATGACTTCGGAGCGAGCCGCGGAATCAATCGAGGCATCGTAGAGCTCCACGAGCTCGGCGTGCTCACGAGCACGAGCCTCATGATCGCGATGCCGGCTGCGGCCGAGGCGACTGTCCTCGCGCGCAACGCGCCGCGCCTCGGCGTCGGATTGCACGTCGAGCTGACCCGCGAGGACGGCTGCGAACTCGTCGACTTCTCCGACTCCCAACGCTGTACCGCGGAAATTGCGTCGCAGATCGACCGCTTCTCCGAACGGCTCGGCCGGCTCCCAACGCATATCGACTCGCACCAAAACGTGCACCGCGACCGACGCCTGCGGCCGCTCTTCCAAGAGCTCGCCGAACACTACGCGCTGCCGCTGCGAGAGCACTCGCCCGCGCGTTACTTCTCGGGTTTCTACGGCCAGTGGGACGGCGAGCCGCATCCCGAACACATCGGCATCGAAAGCCTCCTGAAGATGCTCGACGACGAGTTGGACGAACGCATCACCGAACTCAGCTGCCACCCGGGCTATCCGGGGCCAGACTTCGAGTCACCCTACGACTCAGAGCGCGCGATCGAGCTGCGCACTCTTTCCGATCCTCGCCTGCGAGAGTATCTGGAAAACCATAGCGTGCGACTCATCAACTTTTCGGACGTCGCGCTTTCGGAATCGGCGTGCGGCATATGAGGATCGTCCTCTCTCCTTCGAACGTCGTTAACTACCCGCAGGGCGGAGGGCACTTTTGGGTTTACTTGCAGTACCTCGACGGCTTGCGGCGGCTGGGCGCCGACGTGTGGTGGCTCGAACAGTTCGTGCCGTCCGGCGATGAAAGCGAAGATCGCGCGCGCATCGTTGCGCTGACGGAACGCCTGCGAAAGTATGGGGCGGCGGACCGGCTCATTCTCTATACCGGCCCCGATGAGTTCGTCAACGTCTACGCCGCGCACGCACATCGCGTCTTCGCCGATGCCGACCTTCTGCTCAACTTCCATCAGCGGATCGCCGGTTGGCTGCTGGCCCGGTTTCGCCGGACGGCGCTTGTCGATATCGATCCGGGACTGCTGCAGTACTGGATGACGTCCGGCCTGCTGACGGTCGCTCGCCACGACCTCTATTTCACAACCGGCGAAACCGTTGGGAAGCCGCACGCGAAGTTCCCCGACTGCGGCCTGCCGTGGATTCAAATACGCCCGCCGGTGAGCCTCGATCTCTGGCCGGTCGTGCCGCCGCCCGAAGATGGAGCCTATACGACGGTCTCGAATTGGTGGGGCCACGAATGGGTTGTAGACGACGAAGGCATTCACGATAACAACAAGCGCCGCGCCTTTCTTCGATTTGCCAGGCTGCCGGCACGCACGCGCGTGCCGCTCGAGCTCGCCCTGCTGCTGGATCCGCACAGCGCGGCCGATCGGAAGGACGGCGAGCATCTTCGGGAGCGCGGCTGGCGCGTGCGCCACGCACACGAGGTGGCCGGGAGCCCCGCCGATTACCAGCAATACATCCAGCAGTCACGCGGTGAGTTCAGCTGCGCAAAGTGGTCGTGCATGAAGTTCGAGAACGCCTGGATCAGTGACCGCACGCTCTGCTATCTCGCCACGGGCAGGCCGGCCGTCGTCGCAGATACCGGTCCCAGCGAACTGCTGCCGCGCGACCGCGGCCTCTTTCGCTTCACGACCGTCGACGAAGCCGCCGCTGCGTTAGAGGCGGTTCAAGCGAACTACGCCGTACACGCCAAAGCAGCGCGCGAGCTCGCCGAGATCTTCGACGCGCGGCGCGTCGCCGAGACGATTCTCTCCCGCTGCAGCAGCGCCGCGCCCTCGGCGGTAGGACACGCCTCGTGAACGGACGCCCGGCCGCCGACCGTAACGTCGTTGCGCGCATAATCGCCTTCGCGCGCCCGTATTGGCTGAAGATCGCTGGGACGTTTCTCCTGAGCCTCGCCGCCGCGCCGCTGACGCTGCTCACGCCCCTTCCGTTGAAGATCGCCGTCGATAGCGTGATCGGCTCGAAGCCGCTGCCCGCGTTCCTCGCACCGTTGCAACCGATGGGTGCCAGCGCCTACGCAGTCCTCGCGGCGGTCGCCGCGATGCTGGTGCTCATCACTTTTCTGCTCTACGCGCAGGGAATGGCCGTCTGGCTCGCTTCGACCTACTTGGGCGAGAAGCTCGTGCTCGATTTTCGGGCGGCGCTCTTTCGCCACTCGCAGCGGCTCTCGCTTGCCTATCACGATCGCACGGGCACGACCGACTCCGTATTTCGCATCCAGTACGACGCCGAATCTCTGCAGCACATCCTGCTCGACGGCATCATTCCGCTGACCACGGCGTTGATCACCGCGATTTCCGTCGTCGTCGTAACCGCCTGGCTCAACTGGCAGCTCGCGCTCGTCACGCTCGTCGTCTGTCCGATCCTCTACTTCATCACGGGGCGCTACGGCCGGCGGCTGCGCGGCCGCTGGTACGAGGTCAAAGACATCGAGAGCTCCGCAATGTCGATCGTGCAAGAGGCGCTCTCGGCCGGGCGCGTCGTGAAGGCATTCGGACAGGAAGAGCACGAGCAGCGGCGCTTCATTCATCGCGCGAGCCGGCGACTCTGGGGGCAGCTCGATATCGCCTGGCTGCAATCGAAGTTCGATCTCGCGATCGGCGTAACGGTCGCGGCGGGAACGGCCGCCGTTCTCTTCCTCGGCGTCATCCAAACCAAGGCCGGATATCTCTCGACCGGCGAGCTGTTGATGGTCGTCGCCTATCAAGCGCAGATCTATCTGCCGCTCAAGACGATGAGCAAGAAGATCGCCGATCTGCAGAATGGCCTGGCCAGCGCAGGGCGGGCATTCTCTCTGCTCGACGAGCTCCCCGAAGTTCTCGAGCGACCGCACGCGCGGCACCTCGAGCGCGCGCGTGGCGAGTTTGAGTTTAAGAACGTCTCCTTCGCCTACGAACCCGGGCGCGACGTCCTGCGCGGCGTTCGCCTCGTCATCGACGCCGGCAGCCGCGTCGGCATTCAGGGAAGGACTGGCGCCGGCAAGACGACGTTCATCAGCCTGCTAACGCGCTTCTACGATCCGACCGCCGGGGCAATTACGCTCGACGGCATCGATCTGCGCGATTACAAAATCGCCGACCTGCGAGCCCAGTTCGCAATCGTACTTCAGGACACGATGCTCTTCTCCACCACGATTCGCGAGAACATTGCCTATGGCAGGCCCGGCGCATCCGAAGAGGAGATCGTCGAGGCGGCGCGCAGCGCGAACGCCCACGACTTCATCGAGTCGCTCCCGGATGGCTATCTCACCGAAGTCGGTGAGCGCGGCATGCGTCTCTCCGGCGGAGAGCGCCAACGGGTCTCGATCGCCCGCGCTTTCCTCAAGGACGCGCCGATTCTCTTACTGGACGAACCGACGAGCGCGCTCGATCTCGCGACCGAAACGGCCATCGTCGACGCGATGGAGCGGCTCATGGTCAATCGCACGGCCTTTACGATCGCGCACCGGCCGTCGACGCTCTCGCGCTGCGACGTCCGCCTAGAGTTGCAGGACGGAACGCTGCGGATGCTCGCGGCCGTCGATTCACGGTACAGCGCGTAGCACGACGTGCGCTCTCGGCCACGCATCGTCGTCAGCGGATTCATCGGCCTCTTCCCGTTCGGCGGCGTTGCCTGGGATTACGCTCAGTACGTCGCCGGTCTTGCGGCGCTGGGCTGCGACGTGGTCTATCTCGAAGATACCGGCGCCTGGCCCGTCTACCAGCGCGAACTCGATTCGGCCTCGAACGTCGCCCACGTGGGCGCTACGATGGAGTACTTCGGCTTAGCGGAGCGCTGGGCGTACCGCGACGCGGTCACGGAGCAGTGGTTTGGCCTCTCGGAAGAGGCGATCGGCGAGTTCTGCCGCACCGCGGATATCTTCCTCAACATCTCTTGCTCCGCGACGATGCGCGACGCGTACCTGTCGATCCCGGTGCGCGCGCTCGTCGATACCGATCCGATGTTCACGCAGATTCAGTACCTGCGGGACCGGTCGCTCTCCGCCGGTCCGACCGGCATGCGCGCGCTGGTCGAAAACCACACGCACCGCTTTACCTTCGGCGAAAGCATCGGTGCGGCTTCCTGCCGAATTCCAACGCTCGACGTTGAGTGGAAGCCCACGCGCCAACCGGTTCTGCTCGATCGCTGGCCGGTCAACGAGGCGCGCAATGGAGACCCGGGCTGCTACTCAACGGTGATGAACTGGAAGATCGAGCACGAGCTCGTCTTCGACGGACAGCAGTGGGGTCAGAAAGACGTTGAGTTCATGCGCTTTTTCAACCTGCCGCGCCGCGTGCCCGAGATTTCGCTCGGCGTGGCGGTCAGCCAGGCACCGGAGTCCGGATTTCCGACCGCTGCAGCTCGCGAAGCCGGCTGGATCGTGCTCGACCCGGCGTCGTGCGCACACGACGCCCGAAGCTACCGGGATTTCATCGCCGGCTCGCGGGGCGAGTTCTCGGTCGCGAAACACACCTACGTGAAGGCGCGGACGGGTTGGTTTTCGTGCCGCTCGGGCTGTTATCTCGCGGCCGGCCGTCCGGTCGTCACGCAGGATACGTCGTGGTCGCAGCAGCTTCCCAACGGGCGCGGTCTGCTTGCATTTCACGACGAAGAGTCCGCCGCGGATGCACTGCGCGAAGTGGACGGCAATTTGAAGATCCACTCGAAAGCCGCACGCGCGATCGCGCACGAGTATTTCGACAGCGCGAAGGTTCTGCGCGAAATGCTCGCTCACATGGGCTGGTGAGCATGTTGCGCATACTCGTGCTCGGGTACGTCGTGCGCGGCCCGTTGGCCGGGCACACCTGGCATCATCTGCAGTACGTGCTGGGCCTCGCGCAGCTCGGGCACGACGTCTACTTTCTCGAAGACAGCGGCGATTACGACTCGTGCTACGATCCCCGCAGCCACTCGATGAGCCGTGACGCGAGCTTCGGCTTGGACTATGCCGCCGGCGTTTTCGCGCGGATCGGACTCTCCGAGCGCTGGGCCTATCACGACGCCCACACTGCTACGTGGGACGGCCCGGCGGCCTCACGCGCGGCCGAGCTCTGCGCAACGGCCGACGTCTGCTTGAACGTCTCGGGGGTCAATCCGCTTCGCGACCCGCTGCTGCGGGTGCCGGCACGGGTGTTCGTCGATACCGACCCGGCCTTCACGCAGGTTCGCCACCTCACCGACCCGCGGGCGAGGCGCGAGGCGCTACGGCACAACGTCTTCCTCTCGTTCGGAGAAAACATCGGGCGCGCGGAGTGCACGGTACCCGCGGACGGCTTCCCGTGGATGCCGACTCGCCAACCGATCGTTTTAGATGCGTGGCCGGCTGTGCCCGGATCCCCGCGAGGGAACTTTTCGACAATGATGCAGTGGGAGAGCTACCCGGCGATCGATTACGCCGGCGGCACGTACGGCGCGAAGTCGCTCTCGTTTCCGGCGTTTTTCGATCTGCCGATGAACGTCGGCGAGCGATTGGAGCTGGCGATCGGCGGTGCGTCGGCACCGCGCGACCGCCTTCGCGCAAGCGGCTGGATCGTACGCGACCCGATGGCGCCGTCGGCGGACCCGTGGACCTATCGGCGATTCATTGCCGAGTCGAAAGCGGAGTTCACCCTTGCAAAACAGGCCTACGTCGCCACGCAGTGCGGGTGGTTCAGCGATCGCAGCGCAGAGTACCTCGCGAGCGGGCGTCCCGTCGTGACGCAGGAGACCGGATTCTCGAAGTGGCTCGCCGCGCCGGCCGGTTTGGTCGCCTTTGGCTCCCCGCTAGAGGCCGCGGCGGCGATCGCACGCGTCGCGCGCGACTACGAACGGCACTGCCGTGCCGCGCGCGAGATTGCCGAAGAGTATTTCGATGCGCGACGGGTGCTTTCGTCGGTACTCGAACGCGCCGCGGGGACTTCGGCGGCTGCCCGATGAGCGACTCTTCGATCCTGGTCACCGGCGGAGCGGGATACGTCGGCTCGCATTTCGTCGCGCGGCTCGAAGACGAGCGCCGCGCCTACGTCGTTCTCGACGATCTCTCGCGCGGCCGCGCCGAGTTCGTGCGCGCGGAGAGGCTCGTACGCGGCGATATCGCCGACGAGCGCCTCGTCGAGAGGCTCTGCCGCGACCATGCGGTCGACGCCGTCGTGCATTTCGCCGCGTATGCATACGTCGGCGAGTCGGTGACGGAGCCGGAGCGCTACTACGAAAACAACGTCGCGAAGAGCGTCGCCCTCCTGCGCGCCGTGCGCCGCGCCGGCGTCAGGCGTTTCGTCTTTTCGTCTTCGTGCGCGACCTACGGCGAGCCGCCCCCCGGGCGTCCGATCGTCGAGAGCACGCCGCAGGAGCCGCTCAATCCCTACGGGCGCAGCAAGCTGATGGTCGAGCGCATCCTGAGCGACTACGAGCCGGCCTACGGACTTCGGACGGTCGCGCTGCGCTACTTTAATGCGGCGGGGGCGAGCGAAAGGCACGATCTTTTCGAGCAGCACGATCCCGAAACGCACCTGATCCCGCTCGCGATCGAGGCGGCCCTCGGCGACCGAACTCTCGAGATATTCGGAAGCGATTATCCGACGTCGGACGGCACGTGCGTGCGCGACTACATTCACGTCGACGACCTCGCCGACGCCCACGTGCGGGCGATCGAACGACTGCGCGCCGGCGGCAGCTCGCTCCGCGCGAACCTGGGCATCGGTCAAGGCGTCTCGAATCTCGAACTCGTCCGCGCGGTCGAAAACGCGGCCGGCGCTCCGGTACGCTATCGCCTCGGTCCGCGCCGTGCCGGCGATCCGGCGATGCTCGTCTCCGATGCAGCGCTCGCGCGACGCGAGCTCGGCTGGGAACCGCGCTACCGCGAGATCGCAAGCATCGTTCGCACGGCAGTTGAAGGTTACGCGCGTGCCATCGCAAGCGCGCCGGTTTAAGCGCACCGTGGAGTCTCGCGCGATTGTGGTTCTGGGTATGCACCGAAGCGGCACGAGCGCTGCAAGTAGAGCACTCCAAGCGCTCGCCGTCCATCTCGGCGACAACTTCTTCGAGCTCGCACCCGACAATCCAACCGGCTACTGGGAAGACAAAACCCTCGTCGCCATCAACCAACGAGTCCTCGAAGAGTTGCGTCTCGCCTGGGACGACACCGACCCGATCCCTTACGAACGCTTCGGCCACCATCGCATCCGCCTGGTCGGGCTTCACGCGGTGCGTTACCTCGAGAGTACGCTGATGCAGCAGCCGGTCTGGGGCTTCAAGGATCCGCGATCGATCCGGCTCTTCCCGTTTTGGCGAGACGTACTCCATCGCAGCGGGACGCGCGATTCGTACGTCTTGGCGATACGCCATCCGCTCAGCGTGGCGGCTTCACTCTTTGCGCGTCAAGAGATCGCGCTTCCCAAAGCGCAACGCCTTTGGCTGGTTCACAACGTTCCCTTCCTCCACGAGCTACGCGAGAAACCGCTGGTCGTCGTCGATTACGATCGGCTCGCCGAGGCGCCGCAGGCCGAGCTCGAACGTCTCGCCGCCGGCCTCGCATTACCGGCGCAGGACGCGAGCTCCTCGGAGATCGAGCGGTTTGCAACCGGCTTCCTCGACGGTACGCTGCGCCACAGCAGCTTTTCGAACGAGGAGTTCGATGTTCAAAGCGAGGCGGGACGCTTGGCGCGGGACGCCTATCTCTTGCTCTACGATCTCGCGACCGACCGGCGTCGCGCCGACGAGCCGTTTTGGACGGACTGGGAAGGGATCCAGCATCGCCTGACGGCGTTAGTTGCGGAAAGCGGCGAGTTCGGCACGGGAGCGCACGCCGAGCTTACGATACGCGGCAGCGAGGTGCGTCTCGACCGTACGTTCGCCGATCGCCGTCTGCGCGGCGATCGACTTGTTTGAGTAGCCGCGTGAAGCGAGTTCTACGACTTCTCGCTCGATCAAGATCCTCAACGGCCCGTTCGATCTCCCGATCGGCATAACGGTTAGCGTGGCGAAGTAACTCGAAAGGCGTCGATGGTACGACGCAAGCCGTCCGCGCACGAGATTCTCGGCTCCCAGTCCAACAGTTCTTGCGCAAGCCCGATGTCGGGCCGCCGGCGCGCCGGATCGTCCTCGCGAGCCGGCTGCCGTTCAATCGAGAGCGGTACGCCCGCGAGCTCGCTGGTCAGGGTCGCTAGCTCGGCCATCGTGTGCTCTTCGGGATTTCCAAGATTCACGACGCGGCCGCGGGTCTTCTCGCTCGCCGCGCAGCGTACGATGCCTTCGACAAGATCGTCGACATAGCAAAAGGACCGCGTCTGGCTGCCGTCACCGTAGATCGTCAGCGGCTCCCTCCGCAACGCCTGCACGATGAAGTTCGAAACGACGCGGCCGTCGTTGGGGCGCATGCGCGGTCCGTAGGTATTGAAGATCCGGATGATTCGCGCATCGACGTCCGCGGAGCGCACGAACGCCATCGTCAGCGCCTCGCCGAAGCGCTTCGATTCGTCGTAGCACGAACGCGGCCCGACCGGGTTCACGTTTCCCCAGTAATCCTCGCGTTGAGGGTGGACGAGCGGATCGCCGTAGCTCTCGGAGGTCGACGCGTAAAGAAACCGGCAATCCCAGCGGCGAACCGCGTGCAGGCAGTGGAGCGTGCCCAAACTGTTCGCGGCCATCGTCTCGACCGGAAACTCGAAGTAGTCGATCGGACTCGCCGGCGAGGCGAAGTGAAGAATCAGGTCCGGCGCGGCGCCCACCGCCTCCACCGCCGCGGCCAGATCGTCGTTCTCTGCTGTGATGTCCCGCCGGAGCAGCGTGAAGCGATCCGACTCGAGCGCCCGCTGTAGGTTGCGCTCGTTTCCGGTTAGGAGATTATCCACGCCGACGACGCGCCAATCGGCGGCGAGGTAGCGATCGACGAGGTGTGAGCCGATGAAGCCGGCAGCACCGGCAATGAGAACGCTGCGCATGTCGCGGCTTAGGTTTGCGCTATTCGAGAATCTTCCCGGTTGCGAACAGAACTCGCGACGGCGTGCAGAGGTCCGGCGTATCGCCCTGCCAGACCACCCCGGAAAGCGCGGTGGTCAACGTGTGGTTGATTTGCGCATCGTAGGTGAACGAACCCCGGTCGACCAGCGTATAGTTGGTTCCGTGATAACTCACAAAGAAATAGACTTCGGTCGCGGGAGTTTGGTGCGTATTGAAATAGACCACGTTAACGCCGGTGGTTTGCGTGTGATTCGCGTTCTGGAGCACGACGCAGCGCTGAACCTTGATGCCGAAGGCGGAGACCGTTTTCGCCGAAGCGCCGCACGGCAATAGAAGCACCGCAATGGTTAGCCCGGTAGCTACGAGGCATCGCATTTTTGCTCTCTCCTTCTGGTTTTTGCTTGCTCTGTATCGCTCGGCGAGCACTTGCTCGCTGGACGTCGCGTGATCTTTCGCGCTTCGGTTAGGCTGGGTCGCGGCCCTAGCAAGCGTGCGCGGCTCAGGTGGCGCGAATGCGATAGAGCACGTGGCGCCGCAGCGGGTCGCCCGGTTCCAAGCGCGGGTGTTCGAAGTCGTCGCGCGGATCGTGCGTCATGCCCAGACGCTGCATCACGCGAGCCGAACGAAGATTGGACGCTGCGGTGAACGCCACGACTTGCGGCCAGTGCAGCGAGTCGAAGGCAAACTCGAGCGCGCCGCGCGCACCCTCGGTCGCATAACCGCGACCCCAACTCTCGGCGCGAAACCGCCAGCCGACCTCGTACGCGGGCGTAAACGGCGCTTCGAACGGGACCTCTTGCAGACAGATCACTCCGACGAAAGACGGACCGCCGTAGGGCTGCACGACCCACCAGCCGTACCCGCGTTCTTCCAGGCGCTCGCGCATCTCGGACGCCTGCAAAACGGACCGTTCTCGGCTATGCGACTTTCCTAGGAACTCGCTCACGCGCGGATCGGCGTTCATCGCGGTCCACGGCTCGACGTCCTCGTCGCGCCACCCGCGAAGGAGCAGGCGTGCCGTCTCGATGGTTGCCATCGACGGCCAGTTCGCGCTAGTCTTGGCCGTGACCATTTTATGAAGACACGCTCCGATATCCGCAACGTCGCCATCATCGCGCACGTCGATCACGGCAAGACGACCCTCGTCGACGCCATGCTCAAGCAGAGCGGGGTCTTCCGCGAGGGGCAGCACGTCGCGACGCGCGTCCTCGACTCCAATCCCCTCGAGCGCGAACGCGGCATCACGATCCTCTCCAAGAACACGGCAATCCGCCACGGCGACGTGAAGTTCAACATCGTCGATACTCCGGGTCACTCCGATTTTGGCGGCGAGGTCGAACGCGTGCTGCAGATGGTTCAGGGGGTACTGCTCTTGGTAGACGCGGCCGAGGGGGTGATGCCGCAGACGCGCTTCGTGCTACGGAAGGCGCTCGAGCTGGATCTGCGAGCGATCGTCGTGGTCAACAAGATCGACCGAAAGGACGCGCGCCCACAAGAGGTCGTCAACCAGACCTTCGACCTCTTCGTCGAGCTTGGGGCCAACGACGAGCAGGCCGACTTTCCGGTGATGTTCACCAACGCAAAGGCCGGCATCGCAAAGGGCTCCCTCGACGAGGAGAGCGACTCGCTGGAGCCCCTCTTTGAAACGATCCTCGCGCGCGTGCCCGAGGCGCCCGCCGAGGATGGGCCGTTGCAGCTTCTGATATCGGCGATCGACCACAACCGCTACGTCGGGCGCGTTGGAATTGGGCGTATTTTCCGCGGCAGCGCGCGGCGTAACGACCCCATCGTGAAGCTCGCGCGCGACCGAAGCGTCACCGCCGGTCTGCGCCTCACGAGCCTGCTGACCTTTGCCGGACTCGAGCGAGTGGACGTGGAGGAAGCCTCGGCCGGCGACATCGTCTGCGTGTCCGGCATCGAGGACCTCAACATCGGCGACACGCTCGCCGATGCGAGCATGCCGGAGAATATTCGAGCGGTTGCGGTCGACGAACCGACGGTCTCGATGTTCTTCAGCGTGAATAACTCGCCGTTTGCCGGGCGCGAGGGAAAGTTCATTACCTCACGCCAGATCCGCGAGCGGCTGATGCGCGAGCTGGAATCCAATGTGGCGCTGCGCGTCGAGGAGACGAACTCACCGGACACCTTCGAAGTGCGCGGGCGCGGCGAGCTGCACCTCGCGATCCTGATCGAGACGATGCGCCGCGAAGGGTACGAGCTGGGCGTCTCCAAGCCGCAGGTCATCGTTACCGAACGTGATGGCGAGCGCTGGGAGCCCGTCGAGTACGTCGTCGTCGACGTCCCCGAGGAGTACGCCGGCGCGGTCATCGAGGCGCTGGGGCGGCGTAAGGCGGCGATGTCGAATTTGATCAACGTCGGCGACGGCCAACGGCTGGAGTACACGATGCCGACGCGGGCAATCTTTGGACTGCGCGGCGAGCTCTTAACGCTGACGCGCGGCACGGCCATCCTCTCGCATACCTACTACGATCACCAGCCGTGGCAGGGCGAACTTCCCGATCGGAACATCGGCGCGCTGGTCGCTAGCGAGACCGGCCGCACCACCGCCTATGCGTTGGTGGGCGTCGAGCAGCGCGGGCGTTTCTTCATCGGCCCGGGCGTCGACGTCTACGAAGGAATGGTCGTCGGCCGCAGCAACGACGACAAGGATATCGCCATAAACGTCGCGCGAGAGAAGAAGCTTACGAATATGCGGGCGGCCGGCTCGGACGAAAGCCTGAAGCTGGCGCCTCCCGACCAACTCTCATTGGAACGGGCCATCGAGTTCATCGCCGACGACGAGCTCGTCGAGGTAACGCCAGAATCGATCCGGCTTCGCAAGCGTCTGCTCGACGAAACGGACCGTTTGCGCCAGCGCCGCAGGGAAAAAGCGTAAGGCCTACGGCCGTTCCGAGAGCACCCGGCTAAAATATTCCACGGTAGCGGTATCGGCCGAGAGCCATGAGGCGTACCGCAAAAAGCCGTGGATCTCGTTTGGAATGACGATTTCCGCAAACGGTACGTGGGCTCGCCGCAAACGCGCGACCAAGTCCACCATCTGATGAAACTCGACGTTTCGATCGTCGTCGCCTTGGATGAGGAGCACTGGCGACTTCCAGGTCGCGATCGCCGAATCGGGTGACGATTCCCAAGCGAGCTTCATGATCGCTTTGGTATCGTATTGCTGATAGCGCTTGAGCTGCGTCAATCCCCAAACCGGATTATCGATATCCAGCGACCAGTCGTGAACGCCGTGAAAGTCGACGCCGGCTTTGAAGACGTCCGAATTGCGCGCGAGCGCGAGCGCGGTGAGGTAACCGCCGTAGGATCCGCCCCAAATGCCGATCCGCTTCGCATCGACGCGCGGATCGTTCTGCAAGAAGCGCGCACCCGCGACGACGTCTTGATACTCCGAGGCGCCGGTGGGTACCCACCGAGCGGGAAAGTTGAAGTCGTGGCCGTAGCCGATGCCCAGCCGATAGTTGACCGACAGGACGACGAAGCCGCGGTTGGCCAGCGTTTGATTCACCGCATACGAGTTCGAGTAGTAATCCATGTAGTGCCAGGTCAGCAGCATTTGGCGCGGCGGGCCGCCGTGCACGAAGACGATGCCCGGATGCTTTGCGCCTTCCCGGGGAACAAAGAGCTGGCCGTGAACGAGCGCGCCGTCGGGTGCGCGGAAGGTGACGTCCTGCGGAGTTACTAGCGCAGCCGATGGAAAATCGCTCGGCAGCGACGAGAGCTCTCGCTGGGTGCCGCTCGAGAACAACGTCACGAGCGGCGGTTGCTGCGCCGTCGTTCGATTGAACGCGACCGCCCCGTTTGCCAGCGCCGCCGGACCGAACTCGCTGCTCGCCCCACGCGTGAGCTGCGCGTTCGTCCCGCTCGCGTCTACGCGGAAAAGATGGCGGCGATCGCCGTCGTCCGGCGTCGTCCCGGCGTTGGCCGCGTAGACCACGGACTCTCGATCGGGTGCGACGCTGACGTCTTCGATCATGAAATTACCCGGCGTCAAGAGGCGCGCTCTGCCGGCGTCTTGGGCTACGCTCGCATCGACCGTATAGAGGTGCAGCCAGTTCTGCTCCTCGCTCTTAAAGAGCAGCCGTCCGCCGGCCATCCACTCCAATAGCGGGCCGCCCGCGCTCTGCGGCAGCGAGGCGCGCAGTGTGTTCGCGCTCGACCAAACGCGATGCGCCTTGGCATCGCTGGGGTCGCCGGTCCAGATCTGCCAGGGAATCGGACTCCAATCGAGCGGATTCTGCGGCGGCCCTCCGTCCCCGGCGATGCGTACGAAGGCGATCTGCCGGCCGTCGGGCGACCAGCGCGGCATGAGATCCTGCGAGGTCGATGGGGCGATGAATTCGAGCGGCGTCGAGTCGTCGCGATAGACGCCGATGAAACTGTGATCCGTGCGCGTCGAAACGAACGCAAGCGACGATCCCTGGGGCGACCAGCGGAGGTCCGATTCCTGACCGCGATCGAAAAAGAGCCGCTTCGCCGCGACGCTCCCGTCGATCGGTGCGATCATTACCGCGCCATCCTGCGTGAAGGCAACGCGCCTGCCGTCGGCAGAGATCGCCGGCGCGTCGCCGGGACCGAGCAGCTTGGGCGCACCGCCGGCCGTCGCCGCCGAAAAGACTTCCATCTGCGGTTGCTGCGGCATCGACGCCGGGCCGGGCTGCAGTGGAAGCGGCCAGTTCGCATCGTGATCCCCGCCTCGCACGTAAACGACGTACGCGCCGTCGGCCGAAATCGCTACGTCGCTAAGCTCCTGCCCGTCGTCGCCGGGCGACGTGAAGATCGATCTCGGCGCGAAATCGGGCGCACGAGCAAACCAGAGCGTCCGAATCCCCCGGGTATCGAGCGAGTATGCAATCGCGTCCCCGCGCACATTGGTCACCGGTGCCGAAGGGAACGAATAGCTCAAGATCTGCGCGAGCGTGAAGGCGGCAATCAACATGGCGCCCTCTTACGCCGTCGCCGCAACGCGCTCCCGGATCGAGAAGGTCAGCTCGCCGCGAACGTCGTCGAAACCGACGTCGACGGTGTCGCCCTCCTCGATCTCTCCGGCGAGAATCTTGCGCCCGAGCGGCGTCTCGAGCTCCTTTTGGATCGTACGCTTGAGCGGACGCGCGCCGTAGTGCGGATCGTAGCCCACCTTGACGATGTGACGCTTCGCCTCGTCAGAGAGCAGCAGCGTGACACGCCGCTCCGCCAAGCGCCTGCGCAGGCGCGCAAGCTGCAGATCGACGATCGTCAGCAGTTCGTCTTCGGTAAGCGCGTGAAAGACGATGATCTCATCGACGCGATTGAGAAACTCGGGGCGGAAGTGCTGCCGCAACTCGTCGAGCACGGTCGCCCGCATGATCGCGTACTCCGCGCCGTCCAAAGATCCGCGATAGTCGAGGATGCGGTGGCTGCCGATGTTCGAGGTCATGATCACGATCGTGTTCTTGAAGTCGACGGTATGGCCCTGACCATCGGTCAACCGTCCGTCGTCGAGTATCTGCAGGAACACGTTGAAGACGTCGGGGTGAGCCTTCTCGATCTCGTCGAAGAGAATCACCGAGTACGGCCGGCGCCGCACCGCCTCGGTGAGCTGGCCGCCTTCCTCGAAGCCGATGTATCCCGGAGGCGCGCCGAGCAATCGCGCGACCGTGTGTTTTTCTTGGTACTCCGACATATCGATACGGATCAGAGCGCGCTCGTCGTCGAAGAGATACTCGGCAAGCGCCCGAGCCAGTTCCGTCTTCCCCACGCCGGTCGGGCCGAGAAAGATGAAGGATCCGATCGGGCGGTTCGGATCGGCAAGGCCGGAGCGCGAGCGCAGCACCGCCTCCGCGACGGCATCGACGGCCTCGTTCTGACCCACGACGCGGTGGTGCAGTTCGTCTTCGAGATGAAGCAGTTTCTCTTTTTCGCCTTCGACGAGCTTCGTCACCGGAATGCCCGTCCAGCGTGAGATTACGCCGGCGATGTCGTCCTCGTCGACCTCTTCCTTTGAAAGCCGCGCACCCTCGCCGGCGGCGAGACGCTCCTCTTCGGAACTAAGGTCTTTCTGCAGTTGCGCGAGCGTGCCGTAGCGCAGCTCGGCGACGCGGTTGAGGTCGTAGTTGCGTTCGGCCTGCTCGATTTGGACTTTCGTATTCTCGATCTGCTCGCGAAGCTGCCGCAGTTTGATCGCGGCATTCTTTTCTGCATCCCAGCGAACGCGCAGCTTTGTCTGATCTTCGCGCAGCGTCGCCAGCTCTTTTTCCAGCTGTTCCAGCCGTCGCCGGCTCGCGCCGTCGTCTTCCTTTCGCAGCGCCTCGCGCTCGATCTCGAGCTGCATGACGCGCCGAGAGACCTCGTCGAGCTCTTGCGGCATCGAATCGATCTCGGTTCGCAGCTTCGCCGCCGCTTCGTCGACGAGATCGATGGCCTTGTCCGGTAAGAAGCGGTCGGTGATATAGCGATTGCTCATCGTCGCTGCGGCGACCAGCGCGGCGTCTTTGATGCGGACGCCGTGGTGCGCCTCGTACTTCTCTTTGAGACCGCGCAGAATCGAAATCGTGTCCTCGACGCTCGGCTGCTCGATCATCACCGGCGCAAAGCGCCGTTCGAGTGCCGCGTCCTTCTCGATGTACTTGCGGTATTCGTCGAGCGTCGTCGCCCCGATCATGTGGAGCTCCCCGCGCGCAAGCATCGGTTTGAGCAGGTTGCCCGCGTCCATCGCCCCTTCGGCTTTGCCGGCACCGACGACGGTGTGCAGTTCGTCGACGAATAGCACGATCTGACCGTCGGAGGCCGCAACGTCCTTGAGCACGGCTTTGAGACGCTCTTCGAACTCGCCGCGGTACTTGGCGCCGGCGATCAGCGCGCCCATGTCGAGTGAGACGATGCGCTTGTTCTTGAGGCCTTCCGGCACGTCGCCGCGGACGATGCGTTGCGCGAGGCCCTCGACGATCGCGGTTTTGCCCACGCCGGGATCGCCGATGAGCACCGGATTGTTCTTCGTTCGGCGCGAGAGCACTTGGACGATGCGCCGAATCTCTTCGTCTCGCCCAATCACCGGGTCGAGTTTTCCGCGCTCCGCTTCGAGCGTAAGGTCGCGACCATATCGCTCGAGCGATTTGTACGTTCCCTCGGGGTCTTTGGTCGTCACGCGCTGATTGCCGCGCACCTCGCGGAGCGCTTGCAAGAGGGTATCTTTCGTCAGTCCCGCGTTGCGGAGCAGCCGGCCGAGCTCGCCGGAAGACTGCGCCATGGCCAGCAGCACGTGCTCGACGGAGGTGTAGTCGTCGGAGAGTCCTTTGGCCTCGTTCTCCGCGACGCTCATGATGCGCGCCAGTTCCGGCGAAAGCGTCACCTGTGCCGACTCGGCGCTCGTACCGCTCAGCCGCGGCAGCCGGCCAATGGCATCGTCGACCGCGCGCGCCAGCGCTTTCGGATCGGCACCGGCCTTCGCGAGGATGTCGGGAGCGATGCCCCGTTCCTGTTCCAACAGAGCCGCGAGCATGTGCTCCGGGGTCGTTTGCGTGTTGTGTTCGTGCAGCGCTCGGCTGTAGGCCTCATTGAGCGCGTCGCCGACGCGCTCGGTCATCTTATCAACGTTCATCTCTCACCTGTACGACAGCGCGGCCTGGTAATCGGATTCAATCGTTTCCAGCCGGGACACGTAGCGGCCGGCTTGGATCACTTCTGCCTGCGTGGCGGGGGCAAAAGCGCTCTCAACGCGGGAAATGAGGTCGAGGACGTCCTCGCGCAGCTGCGCCGGGCCGGTCAGGTCTTCGATGTTGCGGGGATCGTAGGTTAGCTGTTCCCGAACGGCTCGCAATCGCCGAGCTTGCGCCGGCGTCGCGCTCCGCAGCAGCTCGTCGATGCGATTGAGCATCGTATCGATCGTGCTCAGCTGCGAAAAGAGCCGAGCGAGCGTCACATGACGTATTTCCATAGCCGGAACATTGGCAGCACGCGGGTCGGGCTTCACCACGACCGGCTGCGACTTGGTGATGCCGTCGACGGTCAACTGCACCGTGAAGCGGCCGGGCACGACCTCAGGCCCGACGGCCGGCCCGCGATTCTGCTTATAGGTGCCGTTCCACAGGACCGGTCCGTCCTCAGTGAGATCCCACGACGTTCGGTTCATTCCGGCGTCTTTTGGGACGTCGTCGGCCTTGAAGTGCCGGATTGGGCGTCCGCGCGAATCGAGAATCGTTACGGAAGCCGTTTTCGCCGCTCGGGGAAGGAAGTAGGTTACGATCGCGCCTCCATCGCCACCATCACCGATGTAGTCGTTGTACGGCAGCACCGGATCCGTAAACGTGTTTACCGGCGGCCAGTTCCACATTTGCGCCGCATCGCGCGGCGCAAATAGCGTGATGCTCGCCGCATCCGCGCCGTTCCACGTTTGGATCGGGACGAGGTCGTCGAGTATCCAGACGCCGCGCCCGTGCGCGCCGACGACCAAATCGTTCGCGACGCTTTCTATCTCGAGATCGTAAATCGCCGTCGCCGGCATATTCAAACGGAGCGGCTGCCAGTGCGATCCGCCATTGAGGGTAACCCAAACTCCTCGATTGGTGCCGGCATAGAGCACGCTTGACACGCGCGGATCTTGGCGAACGGTGCGCACGTATTGATCGCGCGGCAGATCTCCCGCAACCGAACGCCACGTGCTTCCGAAGTCGTCGGTCCGCAGCACGTAGGGGCGTTGGTCTCCGTTGAGATGGCGCTCGACGGCGATGAAAGCCGTTCCGGCCGCAAAGCGCCCTGGATCGATGCAGGTGATGCGGCCCCAGGGCGGGACCAGAGAGACCGGCGGCGAGACGTTCTGCCACGACGTTTTCGCCGGCGCGCCGGCGGTGCGCGTAATTTGTACGAGCCCGTCGTCGGTCGTGACCCAGATCAGCGTCGGATCGAGTTTCGTGGTTGCGATGTAAAGAATCGTATCGTAGAATTCGGCACCCGATTGATCGTACGAAATCGGACCGCCCGACGGCCCTTGTTTGCTGCGATCGTTGCGCGTGAGATCCGGACTGATAACGCTCCACGTCTCGCCGCGATCCCCGCTTTCGAAGAGCACGTTGCCGCCGACGAGCGCTTTGCCGTCACCGGTAAACGCGATCGGCGTGTCCCAGTTGAAGCGGTAGTCGAGCGCGCTCGCGGGTTTCACTCCGTTAGACTCGGCGTCCGGCGAGACGTCGCGCGCCTGGCCGGTGCGCGCGTCCCACAGATAGACTTGGCCGGTGTCGGAGTTCGTCGACGTCGACCAAACGAGCTCGGGGTCGTGCGGATCGGCCAGGACCCACATGCCGTCCCCCGCGCCGACTTGATACCAGTCGCGGTTCATCACGCCGATCCCATTGGGCGGCGCGGAAGGACCGCACCACGAGTTATCGTCCTGTAAACCGATGCAGACGCGATAATTGGGCGGGGGGCCGTCGAGCCCGACGTGGTACGGCTGCGCGAACGGAAGATCGTAGGGCTGCCAAAACCTCGCGCCGCCGTCGGCGGAAAGGATCACGCCCTCATCGCTGCCGTTGATGATGCGCCTGCCGTCGGAAGACCACCAAATCGCGTGATAGTCCCATCCGGCATCCTCGGCGATCGCGTGAAAGGAGCGACCGCCATTGGTGCTCAGCGAGAGTATAAGGCTTACGTTAATCAGCCGATCGGAATTGGCCGGATCGACGTAGATGCTGCTGAAGTAGAATGGCCGCGCGCCGAGCAAGGGACTTCGCGGCATCACCCGCCAGTTCGCGCCGCCGTCATCGGAGCGCCATAAATCGCCTTCGCGCGACGCAACGAGCGCGTAGATCCGTTCGCCCGTTCCGGCAGCGAGCCCGATGCGCCCGGTCAAGCCGCGCGGAAGGCCGTGCCCGCTCAGCTTCCGCCAAGTGGCGCCGTTATCGTCGGAACGGTAGATCCCGCCGTGCGGGCCCCCGCTCTCCAGCGTCCACGGAAGACGCTGGACCTGCCATACCCCCGCGAAGAGGGTCGACGGATGATTCGGCACACGCACCAGCGACGAAACGCCGCTGCTCGGCCCCACGTATAGCGTACGGCTCCAATGGGCGCCGTTATCCCGCGTCACGTAGACCCCGCGATTCGTATCGCCGGCGGAGACGCGGCCGAGCGCTCCCACCGCGACGACACGCGGATTGCGCGGATCGATGCTGATCGCCGAGATATGGGCCGACTGCCGGAGCCCGGCGTGTCGCCAACTCTCGCCGCCGTCGACGGTACGATAGATACCGTCCCCCGACTCGACGTCGTTGCGCGGGTTCGACTCGCCGGTGCCGACCCAGACGGCCTGGTCGTTGCGGGGGTCTATTGCGATTGCGCCGATCGGCGCGGCGGCCTCGCGATCGAATACGGCCGTCCACGATGCACCCCCATCCGTGCTTTTGAAGACGCCGCCGCCCGCACCGCCCGCGTAATAAAGATGCGGGTCGCGATTGCTGCCTGCCACGGCAGTACTGCGTCCGCCGCTGATCGCGGGGCCGATCTCCCGGAAGGTTAGTCCGGCGAAGGGCGCAGCGCCGACGGCAGCGCCCAGCAACGCAAGAAATGGGAGCATCGTCGCTTCTTTAACGGTACGAGGGCCGCACCTCTGCTCAAATGATTCAAAGGAGCGTGCCAGGCTGCGCCGTAAGCGCGGCTTGGATGCTCGACATCGCCGCCGGTGCCGTACGAGCCTACTACCTGTTCGACGTCGCCGACACGATCGATCTCGCGAAGGCCGGCGCACTCGGCGCGCAGTCGCGCGCTCCGGCAGCGCTTCCGCTGCACCCGCACGCGCAGCCCTACTTGCAGTTTCCGGTGCCGCCGCTGGTCGCCAACCTCGAGGCCGCTTCGTTCGGCGCCCTGCGGTGTTCGGTGCGCCTCAAAATGTACGACTACGGCGTGGTGTCGCTTCGGCTGAGCTTTCCCGCCTCCGGCAGTTGGAACGATCTCAACTCGCTGGTCGATCGCGCGCGCACCGACGAACGCATCGCGAGCTTCGCGCAAACGGCGGTCGAGCGCGTTTGCAGCGAGTACGCCTCGGCCTTCGACGACCGGCATCCGCCGCTGGTCGAGGACTACGTGATCGTCGAGATCGACCGCTTTACCGAGAGCGTCGATGCGGAGACGCTGATCGACGAACATGCCGGAGCGCTCGCCGGCCTTCTGCTCGGAGAACGAAAGCCTCTAGCCGCGAGCGAAGCCGAAGAAGCGCTGCGCATGAGGTTTTCCTATTACGAAGACGATCTGACGATCGTGCAGTGGGATACCGCATTCGTCTACGATCGCCGCGAGAGCGCGCTCGCGATCGAAGACATCTTGGAGTTTGCCAACTCGCAGCTCCTCGAGCTGCGCACGTACGACGCGCTGCTCGACCACGAGCTCGACGGAATCTACAAGATGCAGCCCAGCGGCCCCCCCAGATCGCTGCGCGGACGCCGCGAAGCCGAACAGGCTGCAGTTCTCCGCTATCTAATCGTCGACGTGCTCGAGTTGACGGATCGTTCGACCAACGCCCTCAAGGTCGTCGGCGACGCGTACTACGCGCGGATCTATCGAGCCGCGGCAACGAGGCTTGGTCTCTCCGATTGGCAGCGCCAGATCGACACGAAGCTGGCCAGCGTCGGCGAAATGTATCGCTTTTTTAGCGATCAGGCGCGTAGCCGGCGCGACGAGTTTCTCGAAGTTACCATCGTCGCGCTCGTGGCGATCGAAGTCGTGATCGGCGTCCTGACGCTGCTGCACGTGTAAGCCGAGGTGAGGATGCGCGCCGCGACGGCGCGAAAGCTCGGCGAATCATGGAGGACGAGGCGCGAGCGCCGGGAGCGCTGGAATTTGGAGTGCTCTTGCGGCACCACCGCCTTGCCGCCGGTCTTTCGCAGGAGGCCCTTGCCGAACGCGCTCGGATGAGTGTGGATGGCATCAGCGCGCTCGAACGCGGACACCGCCGAACGCCACAGCGCGAAACGCTCACGTTATTGGCCGGCGCGCTGGCGCTAACCGACGAACAGCGGCGCGCCTTCGGCGCCGCTGCGGCCCGCTCGGGAGCGCGGCGGCACGGAGCAACGACGGCCGCAGCCGCCCACGGCGGCTCGAACCTGCCCCTCTCACTGACCTCATTCGTGGGGCGAAAAAAGGAGCTCGACGAGATCGCCGCCCTCGTGCGCGAGTATCGGCTCGTCACCCTCATCGGAGCCGGCGGCATCGGCAAGACACGCACCGCCCTCCAGATTGCCGCCGCCTACACCGGCGTTGACGGCGCTCGCTTCGTGGGGCTGGCGCCGCTCGGCGATCCTTCTCTGGTCGTCGCAGCGATCGCCTCATCGCTGGGTGTCCGGGAGGTCCCCAACCGGCCGCTGCTCGATCGCCTCATCGAGCACCTCAAGAACAAGTCGCTTCTGCTGGTTCTCGATAACTGCGAACACGTTGCCGGCGAAGCGGCGCGCGTCGCGGAGAGCCTGCTCGGGGCTTGCGCGCGGCTGCGCGTTCTGGCGACCAGCCGCGAGCCGCTGCGGCTCGCGGGTGAGCGCACCTACCGGCTTCCCTCGCTGAGCACGCCGCGGGCATCGGCGTCTCATCAGCTCTCCGCCACCGAGGCTGCCGAGTACGGCGCGATCGAGCTCTTCGTCGATCGAGCGCGGGCCGTCGACCATCGCTTCGAGCTCACCGACGAAAACGCGCCGACCGTCGCCGGGCTCTGCCGGCGGCTCGACGGAATTCCGCTGGCGATCGAGCTCGCCGCGGCTCGCGCGAACCTCCTTTCGCTCAAGGCGCTCAACGAGATGCTCGACGATCGCTTTCGTCTGCTCGCCGGAGGCGAGCGGACCGCGTTGCCGCGTCAGCAAACGATGCGCTCGGCGATTGATTGGAGCTACGACCTGCTGCCCGCTCCGGAGCAGCGCGTCTTCGAGCGTCTCTCCGTTTTCGCCGGCGGATGCACGCTCGCCGGCGCCACAGCGGTCTGTGCTTCGAGCGAGGACGGACAGACCGACATGCTCGACCTGCTCTCCTCGCTGCTCGATAAATCGCTGCTGACCGCCGATCTCGAAGGCAGCGAGCCGCGCTACCGGCTCCTCGAATCGTTCCGCCAGTACGCACGAGAAAAACTGATCGCCCGCAACGAAGCCGACGCGATCGCTCGTCGCCACGCACTCGCCAGTCTCGATCTTGCCGAACGCGGTGAACGTGCCTACGACCCGCGGCCGGACGACGCTTTCCGCGCCGCGCCGGCGCAATCGTGGCCGGGTGACATGGAGCCGGAACTCGATAACGCCCGGGCGGCGATCGACTGGGCGCTCTGGGCCGGTGAAGTCTCGATCGCTTCGCGGTTGGCCTGCGCTTATACGCGCACGTGGCGGATGAATCGCGGCGACGCGCAACCGCGCCGCTGGCTCGAAACGGTGCTCGAACGACTGGACATAGCCGCCGAGCCCGGCTTCGCGGCACAGGCGTGGGGAACGTTGTCGACGATTAGCTTTGGAACGCACAAAGTCGACGCCGCGCGGCGCGCGTTGGAGCTCTTCGATCACTGTGACGAGCCCTACGCCAAAGTCGGGTGCCTCTATCAGTTGAGCGCGGGCCTGCTGCACGCCGGACGGATCGCCGAGGCGCAGGAGGCGACCGAGATGGCGTTGCTGATCTGCAAGGAACGGGGCTTGCGGGGCACGCGCCGCTACGCCGGCGCGCTCGGCATGCGCGCGAGCATCGCCGCGCGCCTGGGTCTCGTCGACGACGCGCGGCAGTTCTACACCCAGGCACTTTCGTTGATGACGGCGCTGGGTGACACGCTCGAGGCGACGGTACTTCGCCACAACATGGCGGAGCTCGAGTTCAGTGCCGGAAACCCGGAGCGCGCGCTCGAGTACGCCGAAGCGGCGGCGCTCGCGGCGCATCGCGTGCGGGTCAAGCGCCTGGAAATCACCGCGCGAGCAAATGCCGCGGCCTACCAGCTCGCGCTGGGCAACGTCGACGGCGCCCACTCCGCGGCGGCGCAAGCCCTCGCACTCGCTCGCGGCGCGCATTCCATGGATGCCGCGATCGCCACGCAGCATCTCGCTGCCGTTGCGGCGCTGCGCGGCGAAAGCCGGCGCGGCGCGCGCCTGCGAGGCTACGTCGATGCGTGGTATCGCAGCGAAGGCTGCGAACGAGATCTCACCGAGCGGCGGACGTACGAGATTTTGGTCGCGGCGCTTCGGGAGCGGCTCGCCGAGGACGAGATCGAGGCGTTTGCCGCCGAAGGTGCGGCGCTCTCCGAAGAGCAGGCCGCGCGCGAAGCGCTCGCGGTCTAAAGCGCGAAGATCCTAGGCGTTCTTGCGCAACGTGCGCCGATCGCCGCTGCGGATCGTCACTCCCTGCCCGTCGAGCCATTCCAGCAACGGAACGGCGTATTTCCGCGAGCTTCCGAGCAGATCGCGGAAATGCGCGGCGGTCATCGTTCCATTTTTTTCGAGATAGGCGCGAACTCGCGCCACGATCCGCCCGATCTGCGCACCTCGATAAAGATCGTCGCCGACCTTCACAAGCGTACCGCGGGCCAGCATCGTGTCGAACGCTTTCGAGATGCCGGGTAAGCGCGAAATCTTCACCGCGGCGGCAACGCCTGCAAAGGGAATGGGAACGAACGGCTGCCCTTCATCGAGCGGGACCAAATGGTCGAAGAAGGCCCGCTGCTCGAGCGTCAGCGCCGGCTGGTGCTCGAGCGTCGCGTAGTAACCGCGACGGTTGATCAGGCGACCGTCCGCGGCAAAGTGCTCGAGTACGCGCACGAGCACGGGCTCGGCGACGTCGAGCGCCCGCGAGAGCGCGATCGACGTCATCCCCATCGACCACGGTTCGGACCCCTGGGCATCGTCGAGCTGCGCCAAGACGCTTGCGAGCAGCGTGCCGGCGGCCGAGCCAGAGACGTACCCGCGCGGTTTATCGAGCGCAAGGGCGTCGCCGCGTTCGACTAAGCGCGCGAGCGCGGCCGCCGTCGCCGCTTCGCGCACGTTCGCCGCCGCGGAGAGCTCGAGCGCACTCGCCGGTTCGAGCCCGCGCGCTTGCAAGATGCGCGCAAACAAGGCGTCGTCGGGATTCTCTGCATCGGGCGCGTCGCCGCGTCCGGCACCTTCGACGTAACCGCCGCCGAGCAGCGTCATCGGCGACGGACGACGCAGGACGAACCGCACGCCCGCAAATGCCACGACGGGCTCGCGCAAATGCAGCCGGGCAGGCGTCTCTACCTCGTCGGCGTACGACTCGCCGGCTACTAGAACTCCGAGCCGTTCGGCCGAGCCGACGTACGCTCGCACCGGGGTGCGCCGGCGCATGAGCGCGGCCGCACCTCGCGCCGGCGTAAAGCGAACCGCGAAATCCGCAGCAGCGGCGAACTCCGTTCCCACGACGGCTTGACCGCGCGCGATCTCACGATGGCTGATTCCTGGAATGCTCAGCGCGACGCGCGAACCTGCTTCGACGCGCGCGCGAATCGACCCAAAGACGCCGATGCTGCGCACCACGGCGGCGTGGCCACCGGGCTCCAGCCGCAGCGCGTCACCCGCTTCGATGCTGCCTTGTATCAGCGTACCGGTCACGACCGTGCCGAGGCCCGTCAACGAAAAGGCGCGATCGACCGGCAGATAAACCGGGGCGCCGGCGTTGCGGGCGGGCATCTCCGCGAGCAAGTCGTGCAACGCGTCTTTGAGCGCTTGGACGTTTTCGCCGGTCGCCGCCGAGACGGCAAAGTACGGCGCGTCCGCTGCAATCGTTGCGCGCAGTTGCGCTAGGATGCGCCGGCAGGCGTCGTCGCGCTCGACGGGTTCGAGCAGGTCGATCTTGCTAACGACGACGATCGTGCGGCGGACGTCGAGGTACCGCAGGATCGCGAGATGCTCGAGGGTCTGCGCTCTGACGCCCTCAGCGGCGTCGACAACGAGCAGAAGAATTTCCATTCCGGCCGCTCCGGCGAGCATGTTGTGCAGGAAGCGCTCATGACCGGGTACGTCGACGATTCCGCCTTCGACGCCGTCGGCGAAGCGCAGGTGCGCGAAGCCCAGGTCGAGCGTCATGCCGCGCTCGCGCTCCTGCGCTAACCGGTCGGGATTCGTACCGGTGAGCGCGGCAACGATCGCCGATTTTCCATGATCGACGTGTCCCGCCGTCCCGATCACGTGCACCGCGATCGGTCCTTAAGAGGCTGTCCGAATACGATAGTCTGCCAGAATCTCGTCGGCGGCCCGGAAACCCGATTGCGCTCCGCCTTCCATGAAGCCTTGATACTCAACCGAGGTGTGCTCGCCGGCAAAATGAACGCGTCCCTGCACCCGAGCCTCGTGCCCGGCGATCGTCGTGCACTGGCCGACGAGCCAGCAGGAATAGCTCGCCAGGATGTTCGGGTCGGCCTGTGCATTGCCAAAGGTGGCTTTGCCGGTCCAGGTGGATGCGACCCCCGGCCAAATCTGCTCGAGCTGCGTGAAAAAGTCGCGCACGTGCCATGCTACCGCCGGCGAGTCTTCGATTCGCGAATACGGCTCGGCCGGCGTATCGACCATTGCCGGCGACGCGGCGGTAAAAACCTCGATAAGGCCGTCCCGCCCCCGTTGCCCCAGAGAGTAATCGAGTGCGCTTTGGACGCGCAGGGTCGTCCAGATCTGCCCGCTCGTGGGTTGCGGCCACGGATGACTCCGGCGCATCCAGGCTCGTCTATCGAACTGCAGGTGCAGCTTCGTATGAAAGCCGTACCCGAGATTCTCGATCGCGTTGATCTTCGCGGCATCGAAGCCGGCGCCGGAATAGTCGACCGCCCGCAGCGCGATAAAAGGAATCGCGAGTACGACGCGGTCCGCATACACGATCTGGCGCAGACCGCGATGCTGGAAATAGAGTACGTAGAGCCCGTAGTCCGCCTTTTCGATGCCGACGAGCCGGCGTTCGAGCCGGATGCTGCCGGCGGGCAATGAGGCGGCGATCGTCTCCGGCAGCGCTTGACTACCATTCGCCAAGATATAGCGCTGATCGGAGTATCCAAGGACGTTCATCTCGCGCGCCTGCGCGTACGTGCGCTGCTGCCCGAGCTGCAGCACCAGATTGAGCGCGCTGAGCTCTTCGATCTCCCGTCCGTACTCGTTGCGGTACGCCTCTTTGATCAGCCGCCCGAGCTGGCCGTCGAGCCCCGCGGGAACGTAGCGCACGATCCAGTCCCGCATGCTCATGGCATCGAGCCGGCGCGCGGTTGGGGTCGCGTTTGCGTAGGTCGTCGTCTGGTCTACCTCTGCGAGCTGGCTCTGCAGAATCGGATAGATCTTGGCAAAGTCGCGGTCGGCATCGGCCATCGAGTAGTAGCGCCCGCTCAAAAAGCAGGTATCGCGCGCGTGCGCCGGTCGCCCAGAGTACGTGTCGAGCAGCGGCAACGAAAAGCGGCGGGCGAGGCCGCGAATGTTTTCGTGCGTCGAGTCGACCATCGCGCCGCACCACTCCGTGTGCTGTCCGTCGCTCCAGTAGTGCCGTTCCGAGTGCATCCGGCCGCCGACGCGGGCCGCGGAGTCGTAGAGGGTCGCTTCGATACCGGCGTCGCGTAAGC
>DATAQH010000260.1:0-5820 GCA_036264815.1 Candidatus Cybelea sp. | reverse complement strand
GGAGGAGGCCGACCGCGGTCGTGAGCAGCAGCCAAAACGTCGCCGAGATCGTGAACGCACTAAAGAGCGCGCTATCGTCGCGGTCGATGGCGTCGCGTTGGAACGTGGCCCGCACGGTTATCCCTCCGACGGGTCGGGAGTTCCACGCAAAAGGTTCGAAGCCTCGGCGCGAACATCATGACCCGGCAGCATCTTTCGACGGAGAGCGCGAGTCCGTTTAGGATCGAGCGAAGGTCAGCAGTTGTTCGAAATCGTGCACGGCGGCAGCCCGTAGAGCCTCGATGTATCGTGCTCTGGTCTCCCCGGCGGTGACTAGGTCTTGCCGTCCCCACGTAAAGGGCGGCCGCCCGAGCTGGCGGGCGAGAAGATCGCCGACGAGCCGCGAAAAGCGTCCGTTCCCATTTGGAAAGGGATGAATTGCGACAAGGCGATGGCTGAATCGCACGGCGATTTCGTCGGACGAATGGGTGTGGTGTTCCACCCAGTACCGAGCGTCATCGACGGCTTGCTGCACATCTGCTGCGATGCGGTGCGCTTCGACACCGATATTGCGGGCGGTCGTGCGGTACAACCCCGCCCAGCGCCAGACATCGCCGAACATCCGCCGATGGAGCTCCCTCAAGAACTCCCGATCGAGGACATCGCGGTTCCGCGCCTCAACCCAGCGCAATGCAGCGCCGATATTGATTTGCTCGGCTTCGTTCAATTCATGTCGCAGCGTGATGTAGGACGGGATGAGCTGTTCCCGCTCCTCGATGGTGAGGGGCGTGTTCGCATCGCCGTCATCCTCGAACAGTAGATCAGGCACGGTCCCGCTCAGGTTCCCAAAGGTTCCGTAGGGAACCAGATAGGATGCGCTCGATCGTACGCTGCAGCTCGGCATCGAGATCGGATTTGAGAAGTGCCTGATTCTCGAGACGCATGGTGTGATCGAGGCGCGAGACATCATTGCGCGCCTTTTGAGTCGCGCGATCGCGCAAGAGGTCGTCGAGCGGTTTGATCGGCACGAAGGCGTAGACGAAGGCGCAGTCCAAGGCGGAGGCGGCCAGCCGCAACGTCCTCAGTGTGGTCGAACCGGTGATTTCAGCCTTCTCGATAACCGGAATCCGTGAAGGCGCAACACCCATGCGAGCGGCGAGTTGGCGGACCGTCATGCCCAGGGAGTCCCGAATGGCTCTGATCCAGCCTTTGGCGGGAGGAGTGAGCGTCAGCGCCCTAAGCGGCGAAAGGCGCCGCTCCAACTGTTTACGAGCAAGAGCAGGTTGAATATTGTTCATTTAAATGTGTCCTAGCCCGACACATAATAACATATAAATATGAACATACCAACCGCTTTCTGACATTTATTTATGAACGCGGAACGACCAGGAGGCCAAGCTCCCGCGAAGGGTCCTGACCCGCCGCGCTTGACACGCGGGACGGTTAACTGTAATGTTATATAACATTATGGTTAATAGTGCCGAAAGTCTCGATGCGGTGTTTTCCGCGCTTGGCGATCCGGTTCGAAGGCGGATCGTCGAGCGGCTGGCGCGCGGGCCCTTAACGGTCGGCGAGATCGCGACGGGCTTTTCGATTTCGCAGCCCGCGATCTCGCGGCACGTTCGCGTGCTCGAAGAGTCGGGGCTGCTGCAGCGGCAGGTCTTGGGTCGCGTGCACCGCTGCACGTTATCGCCGGCCGTCATGAAAACCGCCTCGAGCTGGATCGACAAGCAGCGCACCTTCTGGAACGCGGCGCTCGATCGCCTCGATACCCTCCTTACCGAATCTCCCAAACGAAAGAAGAAACGATGAGCAACACACGCACGCCGATCGCTCCGGCACTCGTCCTGCGCCGTACCTACGCGGCCCCGCGCCAGCGCGTTTTCGACGCGTGGACCACACCCGAACTTGCGGTGAAGTTTCTCGGACCCAGCGACGTCACCGTACCCGAGATTCAGATGGACGTCCGCACCGGCGGTACCTACAAAATCGGGATGCTGATGACCGACGGCGAGCGCTGGTACGTCGGAGGCACGTACCGCGAGGTTCGGCCGCCCGAGCGGCTCGTCATGACGTGGCGCTGGGAAGAAGACAAGCCCGAAGACGAACACGAATCGCTCCTGACGCTAGAGTTCAACGAACGCGACGGCGGGACGGAGCTCGTGCTCACCCACGAACAGTTCGCCACCGACGAATCGCGCGATGGCCACGAAAAAGGTTGGGCCGAGATCCTCGATAAACTCGGCACGCTTCTGTGACCGCGCACAAGACTGCAACACGCCAAGAGTGGCTCGCAGCTCGGCTCGAGCTGCTCGCGGCGGAAAAAGAGTTCACGCATCGCAGCGACGAGCTGGCGCGGCGGCGCCAAGAGCTGCCCTGGGTTCGGATCGACAAAGAGTATCGCTTCGACACCGACGGCGGGAACGCGTCGCTCGCCGATCTCTTCAATGGGCGCTCGCAGCTGCTCGTCTATCACTTCATGTTCGGGCCGGATTACGAAGCCGGTTGCCCGTCGTGCTCGTCGATCGCCGACGGCTTCAACGGCATCGCCGTCCATCTCGCCAATCACGACGTCACGCTCTGCGCGGTCTCGCGCGCGCCGCTTGCGAAGCTGCAGGCGTACAAAAAGCGGATGGGCTGGAGCTTTCCGTGGGCGTCGTCGAGCGACAGCAGCTTCAACTTCGACTTTCAGACCTCGCAGACGCGCGAGCAGCAGCAATCGGGAACCGGCGAATACAACTTCGCTCCAAGCGACATGCGGCCGGTGCTCGACGGCGGCGCCGAGGGTTCGTGGGCTGCCGCGTTTGCGGCGAGCTCCGGCACCGACGTGCCGACGTACTTTCAAGAGCAGCCCGGCGTCAGCGCGTTCGCGTTAGACGACGGCGTCGTCTACCACACCTACTCAGCGTACGCGCGCGGCGTCGACGGGCTCTGGGGAATGTACCAGTGGCTCGATCGGGCGCCGCACGGGCGCAACGAGGATTTCGGAGGCGGTCCGTGGTTTCGCCGCCACGACGAGTACTAGTCCTTCGACAGGCTCAGGATGAGACGCGTGGCAACGCTGCGGTGAGTGGCCGGCGGGTTTAGGGGAGCGTCGGGGGGTCGGCGGCGACGCCGAATGCGGAGAGCAAGTTGCCGTGAATCCGTATTACGCCAAGCTTTCCGTCCGTGTGGAAATCTTGCACGTCGCTCATATCCGAGCCGCCGACGTAAAAGATTTTGTTGCGAAAGGCGATCGGTCCGGAATCGAGGTTGGTGAAGATCGTCTTTTTGAACTTGTGTTTGCTCGAGAAGACGACGACGTTGGCCTGCGAGAAGTCGCAAACGTAAACCAATCCGCGCGCGTCGACCGCGATTCCTTGCGGGTACGAGAACTGTCCGTAGCCGAAGGTGCTCGAGGGTGAGGTTGCACCCGGCGGAAAGACGGCGACGCTGCCGAGCCCGGCGTTCGCGACCAGAAGATTTCCCTTCGCGTCGAACGCCAGACCTTCGGGCCCGTTGATGCCGTTGGTAAGAACGGTGCTCGGCGTCGTGCTGCCCTTCGGAAACTCCACCACGCTGCCGGGGAGCTCGGCGTTGGAGACCCACACGTTCCCGCTGCGATCGACGGCGACGTAACTCGGAACGGGGAGATCTTGGCTCAAGGTCAGCGACGGCGTCGTCTGCCCCGCCGGATAGATGGTGACGTTCGCGGCGTCAACGTTCGGAACGTACAGCGCGCCGCCCTTATCAATCGCAATTCCTAGCGGGCCCGAGAGGCCTTGCGTTACGGTCCCGACCTGGGTAGCGTAGCCGCCCTTGGTGCTGTAGATGAACACCGTATTCGAGTAATCGTCGGCAACGTAGAGGTAGGAGTTCGACTTGCCGGCAATCGGACGGTGTGTCGCTTGGCCTGCTTTGGCGGCCGGTATCGATTGCGGTGCCGATGGCGGCACCATCGCGGCGTTTTGGGAACATCCAACCAAGAGTGCCGACGTGAGCGCGGCACCAGCGGCGAGCGAGCGGCGAAGCGTTGCCATTGGGATACACCTCCAGCGAGAAATCGTAACGTCGCATCAGTCTAAGGAATTCGCGCCCTACGAACAATAGGTAATAACCTAGCGGCCGCGCGCGGACGGACTCGATATCCCGCCCCGAGAAGCTGGACGAGGATGATCCTCGGGCCGGCGCGTCTCGATCCGTCCCGCTCGCCGGCCACCGTCGGAGAGGCGCTTCTCTCCGCGCGCTTCGCTGCGGCTGACTTGCTCTACCGAACCGGCGAGCTCGATGCCGCCGCCGCGCGTCTGAATCAGATCGCGCTGACCGTCGCCGACGACAACGCCAAGATTACCGCGCTCAGCCGGCTCGTGGAAGTGGAGAGCGATGCGGCGCGCATCGACTCGGCGCGCGCCTGCCATGCGAGCGCCGCCGAACTTGCGCGCCGGGCCGGCACTTCGGTAACGCGCCGTACGCACGGCGAGCTCCTTCTCGCGCGGGTGCGCTGCGCGTTCACCGCCCGCAAGGAGGCCCAGATGACCGGCGCCGTGCACGAGCTGCACGCGCTGGCAAGCCTGAGCGGCGACCGGCAGCTCTGGTCGCTCGCCTCACGCGCTTGGCTGCGCGCCGGAGTCCACGGCTACGCGACGGGGAGTTTCTGCGACGCGCTCGCGTTTTGCGAACAGGCTGAGGCCGCTCTGGACCTTTCCGCCGGAGACGAGCCCCTGGCCCGCACGCGTTTGCTCGCGACGCGGGCCGTGATCGACTTGCATTCTCCGCAGCGCGTGCACTTGGCGATTTCGGAGAACGCGCGCGCCTACTCGATCGCCATCGCTAACGGGCTGCTCTCCGACGCCTGCGACGCGCTCTACAACACGCTCTTCTTTACGTTGTACTGCGACGAGCCGATCCCGACGAGCACCGGCGGCTGGCTGCACGAGGAACTCTCCGACGCTGCCTACCATTTGGGGCTCGCCACCGACGACGCGATGGTCGGCGCCGCGGCGGCCGCTGCCCAAGGGAAGTTTCCGGATGCGCTCGCGCAGTTCGAGCGCGCACGGCGCGAGTATCATCAGGGAACGTTTGAGTGGAGTCCCGCCTTCACGACGCTGCAAGCGCGGGTGCTGTTCAAGGCGGGACGCTTTGCCGAATCCGAACGACGCGCCGGCGCCGCACTGCAGGATTGGGAGCACGCCCATCTTCGCGGCGAAGGAGCGGCGCTGCGCATCCGTGCCGAAGCGCTCGAGGCGCTCGGCGACCGGCGCGGCGCAATCGCCGCAGTAGACGAAGCCGTCGACGCGTTGAAGTCGTATTCGCCCGTCCATCATCTGCTCGCGGTCTACCGCTGCGGGTATCGACTGACCGGGCGGCCCGCGTATCGCGAAGGGCTCGACGAGCTCGCATTGGCGATCCGCAAAGCGTCGCCGGTAAACTTCTGGCCGAACGCGCCGTCGCCGCTCCCGAACGAAACGCGGCCCGGGCTCTCGGCACGCGAACGTCAAGTCGCGCGACTGGTCGCCGCCGGCCGCAGCAATCCGTCGATCGCGCGCGAACTCGGGATCAGCCGAAAAACTGTGGCGAACCACGTTGCAAGGATCTTTGAGTGCCTGGATCTACGCGCGCGCTGGCAGCTGACGCCCGATCTCGTCGACCGTCAAGGGTAAGGGGCGCCGACTAGGCTTTCGCGCGGGACTCTAAGGTCAGCCGGCGCGCAGTAATCGAGGCCATACCCAGATCGCTGAGCGTACTGCGGATGTCGAATACCTTATCAAGTTCGCAGATCTCAAAGAGGCGCTGCACGGCTCCCTGAACGCCGAGCAAAATGAAGGCGGCGCCGCGCATGCGGGTCATGGCGTGGAGGTGCAC
>DATAQH010000252.1:0-5787 GCA_036264815.1 Candidatus Cybelea sp. | reverse complement strand
CGCCCTGCGGCGGCGCGATGTCGGGGGCTTCGAGGTGGATGATGCCGTCGGGCGCGTGCGTATGAATCCAATAGAGACACGGCCCGGCGGGATTTGGTGAGAAACCAATCAGCGCCGGTACCTGAATCTGCTTGCCGTTATTGAAGATGGCGAGGTGAGTGTGCACGTGCAGAGTCGCGTACTCCATCGCGCCGCAGCCGACGCCGTCGACGATTTGACCGTGGCCGCCGATGGGCGTGTTCGGGAACTTCCCTTTGAAGTACGGCGTGCCGATCTTCTCTCCGTCGCTAATTTGAATTGGTTTCGTCGTCGGGCCGGCGGCGGGGGTCGGCGTCGCGTACGCCTGCTGCACCAGCCGCTTCTGCCACCAGTTGTATCCGAGAAAGAAAACAATCAGGGCGACGATCGCGATGCCGACGGCGATGTAGACCGGGCGCATCGGGTCGCGGCGCGGTGGAGGCGCGGAGGCGCCGCGCCCTTGGCGGCGGCGTTCGGCACGGCTGGGTTGCGACATGGGTTCCCTTCTACGATGGAGCTTTGAGTGGTGCGGCGACCGGCGCGTCGGAGATTTCTAGCGGCCGCCCCTTGACGAGATAGTTGGTAACGTAATCCGTCACCGCGTCGCCAAGCGGCGTCACCGGCCGGTCGTAACCGGTTGCGCGCAGGCGCTCTACGTTCGCGCACGTGTAGTATTGATACTTGCCGCGCAGGTGCTGCGGCATCTCGATGAACTCGATCCGCTCGGGCAGCTCGAGCGCATGAAAGATCGGACGCACGAGGTCCAGCCAGGTGTGCGGCGTCCCGGAGCCGATGTTGTAAAGCCCGGTCGCGTCGGCCTCTGCCAGATGCAGCGTCATGTCGACGACGTCTTTAACGTAGATGAAGTCGCGCTGCTGCTCGCCGTCGCGATACTCGGGACGGTGGCTCTTGAAGAGCCGGATGCTGCCGCCCGCCTGGATCTGCTCGTAGGCTTTCGCAACGATGCTGCGCATCTCGCCCTTGTGGTCTTCGTTGGGGCCGAAGACGTTGAAGTATTTGAGGCCGCAGATTCGGTCGGCTAGATACGTGCGCCTCGCGTAGAGGTCGAACAGGTGCTTCGAGTAGCCGTACGCGTTGAGCGGACGAAGCGTGTGCAGATCGGCTTCGTCGGAAAGGACCGCCTCGACGCCGCCGTACGTCGCCGCCGACGAGGCGTAGACGAACCGCGACCGATTCTTCAGTGCCCAGTACGCCAGGCTCTTCGTGTACTCGTAGTTGTTACGCAGCAGGTAACCGGCGTCGCTCTCCGTTGTCGAGGAACAGGCTCCCAGGTGGAAGGCGGCCCCGACGTCGCCAAACGATTGGCCGGCCGCAATCCGGTCGGCAAAATCATCCGCGTCGAGATAATCGGCGAAACGCAGCGGCACCAGGTGCTTCCACTTTTCCGAAGAGTCGAGACGATCGACGACCAGAATATCGTCGATACCGCGACGATTGAGCGCCCAAATCAAGGCGCTCCCAATTAGACCGGCGCCGCCCGTGACGACGATTCTTGATTGCTCCAAATCAGACATCGCTTGTTGAGGGCCCAGTATCCCTCAGGATTAAGACGGAGTCCTCCCGGCGCTTGGCCGCTTTGCGGCCTTACGGGTGCCCGGTCTGGACGCCGATGCTGAAGGTTCGAGCCGGCGCGAAGTGGTTGCCCTGCGCGTTGATGAGCGTCACGTAGTAGCGGTCGTTGAGGATGTTTTGAATGCCGAGCGTCAAGACGGTCGAGGGCCCGAGCGCGATCCCCTTCGCGACATTGAAGATCGTGTGCGGCGTTAGGCTGCAGTAGCCCGGCGTCACCACTGGGCAGAAGCCCGACGAAAGCCCGCTGCCGTACTCGCCGTCGGCCGAGAACCAGCCGCCGCGCGAATCGTTGAGCAGAGCCCCGCCGGTGACGGTGTAGGCCTGGTTGTGATCGGCCGGCGTGAAGTCGGTTGGCGAGCCGAAGCACGGCGCCAGGAGCTGCGTCTCGCAACCCTTGTTGAGGGAGACGGTGTGCGCCAGCGAGAGATAGGCGCGGCCGTTGTGCGCGAGCGGCTGCACGTAGTTGAGGGCTTCCTGCGAGAGCCTGCCCAGCACGTAGTTGATGTCTTGATGCAACAGCGTCACCCCGACCTGCGTATCGTCGATGAGGTCGTTGGCGTTCTTCTGCCAGACCCGAAAGCCGAGTTCGCCCGGTCCCAACGGAACGTGGCCGCCGAACTCGAGCTGGGTGTCGCGCTCTGGCTTGAGGTCGAACTGCGCTTGCGTTCGCTGGAGCGGCAGATTGAGCAGCTGCGCGGCCGACGGCGAGACGTTTTCGAACGAGAAGGGCTCGAAGAAGCGGCCGATGTAGGCGTACAGATTCGCTCGCTTTCCGAAGTAGCGTGTTAGTTTGAAGCGCGGGCTGAAGGCGCCGAAGCCCTGCGAGAACTGCGCCGAACGAATCGTGAAGAAGTCGTACCGCAGACCGTAGTCCGCCGCCCAGGCATCGGTGATGCGCCAACTATCCTGAAGGTAGGATTGATACGTGTTTCCCACGTTTGGAGCGTCGTCGACGACCGTCGCCGCCGCATTCGGCGTCTGGGGCGTGAGGATCGGGGCGAGAAAGTTGTTCGGCTGCAGCGTGATTTCGTAGTCCTTGTCGACCCGCGCCAAGTCGTAGCTGAGGCCCGCGCGGATCTCGTGCCGGCCGGCGCGCGCGGAGTAGTCTGCCTGCATGATGTAGTCGGTCGCGGTCCGGCTATCGGTGAGCGAGTACGCGCACGTCGTCGGCGAGAAATTCTCCGGCATTTTCACGGCATCGGCGCAGTCGGCCGTACCTCCGCCGTTGCCGAAGGGCGGCGGCTCGACGTTGAGGGCCTCGCCGTAGATCCAATCGTTGACTGGGTCGCCAAAATCTGCGATGTGCGAGACTTTCAACGCCGGCCCGAACGTTATCCCGGCGTTGTCGCCCAGCGCACGGCGTAACTGCAGGCTGAAGAAGGTGTCTTCCTGATTCTCGTTGTCGTCGGTCGTCGCCGGTTCGCCGTAGACGATATCGTTGGGGATCTGGAACGTGGCGTAACTGTGCACGAACGTCAGGCTCGTGAAGTTGTTGCCGCCGGCGGGAAGCGTGACGTCGGCGTATTGATTGACCCCGCTGGCCTTATCGTGCGGCGATTGGAAATCGGGCGGGTCGAGCCCGCGCGTCGTCTGCGTCGCACCTGCCGAAACCGTGTAACCGCCGCCGCCGGCGAGCGGCGCGTGGTAATCTACGGTCGAATCGAGCGTCGTGTAGGAACCGGCGGACGAGTTGCTGTCTACGCCCGCCGGCCCGACACCGCTCTTGGTCGTGAGATTGAGGACCGAGCCGAACTTGAGACCGTACTGCGCCGGGTAGGCACCCTCGATGACGTCGACATAAGCCAGGTCGTTAAGATCGATCTCGCTGCCGATATCGCGATTGAGCCCTTGCGGCAGTGCGACCCCGTTGATCTGATAGTTGATGACGCCGTGGTCGCCGTTGATGTGGACTACGCCGTTTGCGCCGCGGACCGCTCCGGGCAGTTGGATGAGCATCTCCGGAAAGCTGTTGTCGTACGGCAGACGCGTGAGGTCGGTTTGATTGAGCGTCACGTCGCTGCCGCTGCCCCGGACCGGCAGCGTGCGCGCGACCACGACCTGCCCGATCTCCCGCAGCGGCCGCAGCGTCAGCGAAATGACGGCACCGTCGCTGCTGAGATCGACGCGGAGTAACGCGCGCAGATCACCCCGCTGCGCTTCGACGTCATAACTTCCCAGTGCAAGCGGCGGAAACCGAAAGCGACCGTCACGGCCGGTGCGCGTCTTGACCGTCATGTTGTTGCCCGAAGCCGTAACCGTAACGCCGGCGGCGGGATTCCCATCCGTGGTCGCGGTTCCCGAAAGAAAGGCCGCCGGCGCGGAAGCGCGCGCCGGCGCGATTGCCGCTACGAGGAGGACAGCAAGCCAGGATACGACCAGAAAGCGACGCGCAAGCGAAGACATGATGGACTCCTCGAACGGAAAGCAGAGATGCCTGCGATCACAGGGCTAGCGCGCTTATTGAAATTAGCGTATCATTTGCAAATAGTCAAGAGCCGGCCAGCCCGCAGTGAAAGAGCGGCGCCGGCGCGGAAGGATGAATAGGTGAACACCGGTGCGCGCAAAACACGCCAGCGCGGGGCGATTCGCGACGTTTTCGAGCGTTCGGAACGGCCGCTGACGATCGACGAGCTCGTCGCTGCAGCCGGCGGGGTAGGCGTCGCTACGGCCTATCGCGCCGTCGCCGCCCTCCTAAGAGAAGCGTGGCTCGAGACGGTGGAGATCCCCGGGGAGCCGGTGCGTTACGAACGCGCCGGCAAAGGCCACCACCACCACTTCGCCTGCGAGAAATGCGAGCGCGTCTTCGACGTGGACGGCTGCCTGGAAAACGTGCGCAGGCTCGCGCCGCCCCGCTTCCGCGTCAAAGCGCACGCGGTAACGCTTTACGGCCTTTGCAGCGCGTGCGCGCGCTAGCGACGCGCTGCAAAGGCTTATCCCCGGTTCGCTGTTAGAACGGCGCCGAGAGCCGAACGATATAAGAGCGGCTGTTCGCGATCTGCGTCGTGTTGAAGCCGTTTGCGACTTTGATCACGTATTGATCGTTGAGGACATTGTCGACGATAAGCTGGATGCCGAGCCCCGAATCCTGCCCCGAGCGGCCGGGGGTCAGGTAGCGGCCGGCGGCGACATCGAAGGTCGTATGAGCCGGCAGGCGCCCGCTCAGATTTTCGTTGGCATTCTCGAACGCTACTGGGAACCCGCTGCCGTAGTTACCTTGCAGCGTCGTAAACCAGCTGCGGTTGTTGCCGAAGCGCCAGGTATAGGCTGCGCTTGAGACCACCGTCTCGTCGTGATCTTCGGGTGAAAGCTGCGCGGCGCAAGAAACGCCCGGTTCGTTCGTGTTCGGGGGAAAGAGGAACGTCGAACCAGAGACGCAGGCCGCGTACGAGCCGGAGTAGGTCATCGTGAACCACCAGAGATTCTCGTTGGGCAGGTGCTCTTGCAGCCGCAGCTCTGCGCCATTGTCGATACCGATCGCATTGTTGAAGACTGCGAAAAGCGGTGTGTTGAGGAGCTGGGTCGTATCGAGAATGTTCACGACAGTCTTCCTGAAGAAATTGATCGACCCGGTAAACTGAGGCTTGAAAGCGTAATTCCAGCCCGCCTCCAAGTAGGCGTCCCGTTCGGGCTGTAGGTTGTAGACCGGCTCCCCGGTGCAGCCCTGGAGAAGCACGCAGTCTTGGCGAACGTCTTCGAGCAGCGGCGCTGCGTAGAAGCGCCCGTAGAACGCGTGGAACGTATTCTTATGGCCATCCCACAGCGTGATGCCGATTCGCGGGCTGAACATGTTGCCGCTGGTATAACCCGTCGAGTGATCGTAGCGCACCCCGTAGTCGAGGCGCGTGTAATCCGAGAGATTCCAGGTGTCTTGCGCGTAGATGCCGGTCTGCGACCCGGCCTGTGCCTGTTGGGGCGGAGCGACTAGATAATACGATTGATCGTGCGTACCCGACGTTGCCCCGCAACCCTCTTGGTAGTAGCATGCGAACGCCTGGCTTGCGACGAGATTCTCGCGATTCACGTCGAATCCAACTTTCCAGGCATGCTTTTTGGTTGCGCGGAAGTCCGAAACTCGCAAGCCGGTATACGACGCGTTGGTGTTGGAGAGCAGACCGACATTGTGCAGTTCGCCCGACGTGTCGTCGGGTTGAGGACACTGCAAGCACGGCGGCGTGT
>DATAQH010000243.1:0-18198 GCA_036264815.1 Candidatus Cybelea sp. | reverse complement strand
AAACATCGATCGAACCGTTGCTTCCCACGAACAACGTGCCCGAAGAGCTCGACAGCAGAACGCAGGCGACGTTGCGGCGCAGGGTCTCAATCGTTTTGTGGCCGTGCGGCGGGTAGATCGAAACAACGCTGCAATTCGCGTCGTAGAGATAACCGTTTCGATCGAAGGCGAGGCTCTGGGAGTTCTCGGCGTCGATCTCGGCCAACTTCGTCAGCGTGCGCGCATTATAAATGAAGACGCCGCCGTAGTCGATTCCGCCCTGCGCAACGTACAGGTTGCCACGCGGGTCAAGCGCCATCGAGTCGACGCCGGCGCTCAACTCGACCGAATGCACCGGCTGCAAGCCGCCGAGACGATACTCGGAAAGCATCATGCCGCCGACATAGAGCACGGGTTCGCGCTCGCCGGCATGGCGACCGTCGGCAAGGGAAGGCTGCGAACTCATCGGCGTTGTAGGCAGCGCGCTACAGCTCGCGAGCGCCAGGAACAAGAGGTAAGGTGCCTGCTTCATGGCGAGGCCTCCTATTCATGGTCATTTTGTGACCTAGGTCAATTCACTTCCATCGTGGGAGTTCTTCGTCCTACGCCTCAATGCAGGGTCGCTCGGATTCGCTGGTCGCCGGCGACGCCAAGATGGCAGGCGGTCGCTGCTGCCGAAGCCTTCTCTCTCGGAAAAAGGAGGGAGTTAGATGAGGAAGATTTTGGGGCTCGCCGTCCTAGCGATGGCGTTGAGCGCTCCAGCCGGCGCACAGACGCCGATGGAAGCGATGCAGTATTACGTCGGTTCCTGGTCGTGCTCGGTCGGCGATACGGGCGAAACGCCGCAGAAAGCGACGGCGGTATATGCTTTGGAAAGCGGCCTCATGACGGAGACGGTTAACGTGCCGCCGCAAGGCAAGATGAAGTCGGCCTACCATGCCAGCGCGGCAACGACCTACGATGCAAAGACGCACCGGTACGTCGAGGCGTGGCTCGGCAATCAGGCGGATTGGTCGGTCAGCAACATGGGTGCGATGTCCGGGAAGACCGAGCACTGGGCCGACACGCAAAACTCGACGGGCAAGCTCCAGCATACGATCGTGACGCGCACGAGTCAAAACCAGTTCGATTTCGAGAGCTATCCAACGCTGACGAGCACCAAGGCAACCTTCAAGGGTTCGTGCACGCGCGCGTGATCGCGTAAGTCAAAAAAGGCTCGTTTGAACGGCGTCGCCTTGCGCGAGCGAGGCGACCCGCGTTCCCAGCAGACGCACCGGCGCCCCCTCGAGGGCCGCCCGGCGCAGGCAGTGGACCGCGGCGCGAAAGATCCGGCGCGCATCGCGCGTGGGCTCGGCTAGATGCGTTTGACGCCCGACGATCGTGAAGTCGGCGCGCTTCACTTTGATGCCGACCGTGCGCGCGCTGCAATCGTCGAGACGTAACTTCTCGGCGAGTTCCTTCGCTTGTTCGCGCAGCAGCTCGATCAGGCGGCTCTCGTCGCGGACGTCGTATTCGAAGGTCTCTTCGGTGGAGATCGACTTCGTTTCGCGCTCCGGCTCGACGCGGCGCGGATCGATCCCGCGCGCCAGATCTCGCACCTCGCGCCCCCACGAACCGAAAAGGTCGTGCAAACGCGTATCGTCGAGAGCCGCGATCTGCCCGATCGTCGCGATGCCATAAACGCTAAGCCGGGCTTGCATTTTCGGGCCGATTCCCCAGAGGCGGCCAGCCGGCATCGGTGCGAGAAACGCCGCTTCTTCTCCCGGCGCAACCGCGAGCAGGCCGTCGGGCTTGCACGAATCCGAGGCGATCTTCGCGATCATCTTTCCGGTTCCGACGCCGGCGCTCACCGTCAGCCGCGTCGTATCGCGGACGCGCCGGCGAATCGTTGCCGCAAACTCGCGCGCTCCGTCGAGCGTCGTCACGCCGACCGCGACGAAGGCCTCGTCCATCGAGAGTCCCTCGACCTCGCGACCGTCTTCGCGAAAGATCTCGAAGACCTCGCGCGAGACGCCACGATACTTTTGCATCTCGGGACGGACGACGATCAGATCCGGGCAGGCCATGCGCGCTTTGTAGAGCGGCATCGCCGAGCGCACGCCGAAGGGGCGCGCCTCGTACGACGCCGTCAGCACGACGGCGCGGCGGCTCGAGCCGGCGATGGCGACCGGTTTTCCGCGTAACGAAGGATCGTCACGGATCGCAACGCTCGCGTAGAACGCGTCGATATCGAAGTGCGCGATAAAGGCGCGTTGCGGCCCGTTCACGCGCCTTGGCTGCGCGCGCGCTCGCGGCGGCGCTGAGCCTTCGCTCGATTGCCGCAGGTAGCCATGCTGCACCAAGCGCGCGATCCGTTCTTCGTGTGATCGTAGTAGGCGAAACGACAACTGAGTTTGCGGCAGGCGCGCAAGCGCCCCCACGTCTCGCGCACCTGCGCCTCGTAGACGACCGCCAAGAGCGACGCGATCGGACCTTTATCTTCTTCGTGTGCGGGCATGAGCTCGAGGCCGTGCTGGGGATTGACCGCCAGGCTCAAGCGCGTGCTGGCCATGAAGGGGTTCAGCTCCCGCCAGGCGCTGGCGGCGTCGCCTTCGCCGTTGTTGGCATAGAGCAGATCGCGAAGCGTTTCCCGGAAGGCGAGGAGCAGCGCGAGGTGGGCCTGGTTCGTGACCGGGGGCAGGCCGTGGCTCAAACACCAGCCGCGCGCACCCTCGAGCGAGCCAAGCTCGTCGGGGCCGCTGGGGAGCTCGACCGTGTTCACGAAACGCCTGACCAGGTCGAGCGTTCCAGGAGCGCGGTCCGATTGGGGCTGGACGGGCGTCACCGGGGCATAATCACCGTCAAAACGGGTTGACAAGTTACTGTCACCACCATATAATGATTGAAGGTTACCATTTCGTCAAGAGGTTAAAAAAGAAATGTTCCGCGATCCCGTTCGCAACGCCCCGCTCGTTTCCGATGTCAGCGACATCGATCTGCGCCTGAAAGTCGGCCGGGCCGATTCGATGCTCTTCCTAGAATCGAACCTGCGCTTGCCCCACCTGCGAGTCTCCTAGGAGCTCGCTCACTCTGTCTTCTTCCATGCGGCCGTTTGACGCGTCGAGCGGCCGCATGGTATAGTTCAGCCCGACGAACCAGGGTCGGATCCACGCCCGGCCTTAAGGAAGCGTCGGGTTGAGGCATTCGGCGCGATCTACTCAGCAACTCGCCCGACTTCGCAGCATAACGCGAGGTAAGGATTATAGTGGATCACCGCAACATGGGTCTGACGGCCCGTGAGTTTGGATTGCCGCGCCTCGGCCCATCGGTCGTCAGGCGCCGTTCCCTGGAAGACTGGCTAGCCCGCTTCAAAAACGTTCCCATTCGATTCTTAGTCGCGCCGCCGGGCTTTGGTAAGACCGTGGCGCTGCTCGGCTATCTGCGCCACTGCGCGAGCAACGCCGTCTATTGCGCGCTGCCGCCCGGCGCCGACGCCGACACGATCTGGAGTTACGTCGGGCACGCGCTGGGGAGCAAGCGCGAGTGCCGCTCGCACGTCGACGTCTTCCGCGCGCTTGCGGAGCGCGCGCCGCTCGAGATCGCACTGGATTGTAAAGACGTACCCAGCAAAGACGGCCTCGCCGCGATCCTCTTGCTGATGGAGCAGCTTCCCGACGAAGTTGCCCTCCTGATCGCGTGCCGTTCGCGCGCCGCCTTCCAAGTGCGGCGCTTCGTCGACGAGGGTACGGCTGTGCTCTGCGATGCGGAACGTCTGGCGTTCGACGCGTCGGAGATTCGCCACGTCGCCGAGACGTGCGGCGTGCCGTTCACCCACGTCGACGTCGCGCGGCTGCTCGACGTAACCGACGGCTGGCCGCAAGTCGTCAGCGGAGCCGTGCGCAAAGCCTCCGAGGACAGCTGCGGCCTCGCGCAAGCCTTCGAAAACTGGCGCGCGCGCCACGGGCATCTGTTCAACGAGTTCGTCGCCTGGACGCGCACGAACGTGGCCGAACGCGAGGCCGATTTGCTGCTCAAAATCGTCAGCGGCTCGCACCTCGAGGAATGGGAAGACCTCCAACTGCTCGAGGAGCAGGGGCTTTTCGTGATCCACACGGCCGACGGCTTTCGGCCGCTGCGCGCCCTCTCGCAGAGCCGCCTCTACAACCGTTACTCCGTTACTCGCGCCGCCAAACCGATGCAGGTTAGTCTGCTCGGCTGGTTCGAGGCAACGGTCGACGGCCGGCCGATCGAGTGGATCCGCCGCCGCGACCGCCAGGTCTTTAAATACCTCGCACTGCAGCCCAAAGGCCGGGCTTCGCGCGCGCAGGTTACCGGCGTCTTTTGGCCGGATGCACCGAGCGACTTGGCCGGCAAGAGCTTGCGCACGGCCTGCTCCAACATTCGCAAAGCGATCGCCAAGATCGTCGGGTTCGATCAGGTCGATGCGTATTTCCGCGTGCGCGACGAGATCTCGCTCGATCTCGAAAACGTCGTCGTCGACGCGAAGCGATTCGCCGCGCACGCGGCCGACGGCGACGACCAGTATGCCCGCGGGCAACTGCGTTCGGCCGCCGCACACTATCGCAATGCGGTAGCGGTCCACCGCGGCGATCTGCTCATCGCCGACGTGCGCGAAGCGTGGGTCGCTCCGCACGAGGCCGAGCTAAAGCAGCGCTTCGCCGAAGTCGGGCGCCGGCTCGCCGAGATCGGTGAATCGAACGGGTACGAGTCCGCGGCCGCTTAGAGAACCTCCGAAGAAGCCTCGATCCCTTTGAGCAAGGCGCGGATGGTTTGCATATTGCGCAGGTCATCGCTATCGTCGCCGGGCGTCTCGAGGATCGCGGTCTTTTCGCGAAGCTCGGGGTGCGCGAGCAGCGCGCGAAAGCCTTCGAAGCCGATATTCCCTTCGCCGATGTGATAGTGGCGGTCGCGGCTTGCGCCTAGGGGCACCTGCGTATCGTTGAAATGGAACATCAGGAGCCGGTCGATGCCGATCTTGCTCTCGGCCTCCTCGATAAAGCGGTCGACGCCGGCTTTCGAGTCGATCTCGTAGCCGGAGGCCCAGGCGTGCGCCGTATCGAGGCAGACGCCGAGCTGCCGATGGCCGATCGTCTTCACGAACTCCCCGAGCTCGTCGAGCGTCCCGCCCGCGAGGCTCCCCGCTCCGGCCGAGTTCTCCAACACAAGATAGACGCCCGGCTCGATCGTCGCGAGCGCGGCTTCGAGCGCGCGGCAGATCGCCAAAAAACCTTCTCGCCGGTCGCGATTGCCGTACGATCCGAGATGCGTGTTGACGAAACGCATGCCGCCCCGAGCGGCAACTTCCAGATCGTGCTGCAGCAGACGCAGGGAGCCTTGTGAGATCTTCGGATCGGCGCTCGCCAGATTGATGAGGTACGGCGTGTGGATCGCGCACGGATCGAGGCCGTTTTCACGGCGTAGCCGGGCAAACGCGTCGAGTGCCTCGATGTCGATCGCACTCGTGCGATAGCTACGCGGGTTCGAGGAGAAGACTTGCATCGCGCTTGCGCCGAGCGCCTTTGCGTGCTCGACCGCCTTCCCGTACCCGGTCGCGATGTGGACGTGCATGCCGACCCGCATTTCCTCAGCCCTTCGACGGTCGTTCGACAACCCTTCGACAAGCTCAGGGTGACACGAGGTCGGGTACGCTGCCGAGATTGAACTCGAGCGGCTGCCCCGGCTCGAGTTCGAGCTCGGGCAGATCGTCGAGCGAACGCAAACCGAAAGACTCGAGAAAGAAAGGCGTCGTCTTGTACTGCATCGGACGCCCGACTACGTCCTTACGGCCGGCCTCGGCGATGAAGCCGCGGTCGAGCAGCGTACTTACGACGCTGTCGGAGTTGACCCCGCGAATCGCTTCGATCTCGCCGCGCGTCACCGGCTGCACGTGCGCGACAATCGCCAGCGCCTCCATCGCCGGCGTCGAGAGCGTCGACTTCGGCGGCAAGAGGTAGGCTTCGACGACTTCGCGTGCCATCGGCGAGGTCGCAAAGCGGTATCCGCCGGCGACTTCGCGCACGACGATTCCGCGGTTGCCGTAGTCGGCTTCGATCTGCTGCAAGGCGGCCGCCACCTCCGAGCCTTCGGCGCCCAGCAGCTTGGCGAGCTGAGGGATCGAGAGCGCTTCGCTCGCCACGAAGAGCAGCGCCTCGATCGGCCGCTGCAGATCCGAGCTCGTCACGCCGGTCTCGCGAACAGGCGGATGTCGTCGAACGCGCCATCCTGTTCGAATGAGATTCGCCGCCGGCGGATCAGCTCGAGGATCGCGAGGAACGTCACGACGATCACATCGCGCGTCATGCCCAGCTCCTCGCACAGCTGGGAAAACCGCGCCTCGCCCTGCTCCTTGATGCGTTTGACGATGTAGTCCATTGAGGCGATGAGCGAGATTCGCTCGCGCGCGATCGAACGCTTCTCGGGGCGCGCCTGCGAGAGCATCGCCAGAAAGGCTCGATTGAGCCGGTCGGGGTTGATGTCGTAACGCTGCACGAGTTCGCCCGCCGGGTCGCCCGGCTCGCGGTAATAGTGGGCGGCCGCTTCGTTCTGGTACTCGCGAAGCTGCTCGCCGAACTCGCGATACTTCGAGTAGGCGATGAGACGGCGACGCAGGTGCTCTTCGACCTGCTCGGGCGTTTCGGCGGTCTCGTCGACGAACTCTTGCGGAATCGGCGGCAGCAGCGCCTTGGACTTCAAGAAGATCAGCGTCGCGGCAATGACGAGATACTCCGCCGCGACCTCGAGATCGCGCGCCTCCATCAAGCGCACGAAGGAAAGATACTGCTCCGCCATGCTGGCCAGCGGCACGGTCGCTACGTCGAGCTGGTTTTCTCTGATGAGCGTCAGCAGCAGATCGAGCGGCCCGTCGAACTGCTCGAGGCGAACCGTAAACGCCGGAGACGACATTTCCTTCGAGGTCCTTCGACTAGCTCAAGATGACAAGGAGCGGGCTTCTTCTTCGATGGCCGGCTCGCCGAAGGCAGCGGGGTTCTCGGCCAGATACTCGAGAGCAAGGTCCACGAGGCGTTTTTCGTTGATGTACTTCAGGGTCTTGCGAGCCTGCGCGACGTCGAACCAGCGGGCGTCGTCCACTTCGTGATCGTGATTGGCCGGATCGCCCGTTCGGTAGCGCATAAGGAAGAACGTGACCGCCTTGCGGTGTTTGGCCTTGCCGACGTAAAACCAGTAGGCGATCTCGGAAAGGCGCGTGATGATCTCGCCCCAGCAGCCCGTCTCTTCACGAACTTCGCGCAGAGCCGCTTGTTCGGTCGTCTCACGAGCTTCGACGTGACCTTTGGGCAGCGTCCAAACGCGCGGCGGCGCGCCGCGCCCAATGAGCAGCGCGTCGTAGGTCGAATCGCGCCGGCGCAGCAGCAATCCGCCCGCCGACACCTCGTATTTGATCCGCATACGCTCCACTTTTGGACAGGGAAGGGGGCTCGTTCCAGCCCCCCTTGGTTACCCCATTATTAGGCTCTGCGCCCCGAAAGCGCCTGCGAGAAGGAACGCCCTTTTTACGGCACACAGGCCGGACGACTTCTTCGCGACGCAGAGCGGCGGGCTCGTGTCAAGACCCGCCGCTCGCGCCGACGTCCAACGCGCTCACGCACCGTCGACAGGAGTGGAGCTTACCACTGTCCTTGCGTGGTCGCATTGCCGACGAGCAGCGGCTGCATCCGGCTCGGATGCGCGGCCAGAACCTGATAGGCGGCCAGCTCGGCCATGGAACGGAGTTCCGGAACCGCCGTCGCTTCAAAACGCGAACCGCGGACCGGCGGCCCAACCAGCCACAGGCCCGGGGTGGGGAGGTGCGTCGCGCCCAGCGCCGCGAGGCGCGAGTTCGCATCGAGGCCAAGCCCCCCGGGCGAGACCGAGATCAAGCCGGCTGCGAGCATCTCCGCGAGCAAGGGATCTTTGGCGAGCGCCGCAGCGCCGCCGAAGCCGGTGCAGTTGACGATCCAATCCGGCCTCACCTCGGCGACGCCTCCATCGCGCCGGGCGATCGTCACGACGCCGTCACGCATGGCGCCCACCCGCCCGGCGTGGGTCTCGAGCCGGCCGGAACGGCGGTAGCGCTCGCGCACTGCGTCGACCTGCTGCGGGGCGCGATGCCGGTAACGTTCCCAATGGGCGCGCAGATGCTTCTCGAAACGGCGCTGCTCCGTCGATGGGACTCGTTTCCAGATCGCCTCGGCTTCGGGACGAACCGCGTCGACGACCGCGCGCCAGTCGAATCCGCGGCGTGCTGCGTCTCCGACGTGTTGACGGAAGCTGTGGAGGAGCGCGCGCGCGTCGTACGTTTCGAGCGCGGGTATCACATCGTAGGCAGCAACGTCGGCGTGTACTTCGGGATAACGTCCGCGGCGCGAGACGACGTCGACCTTCGCGCGATGGCCGCCGGCCTCGAGAGCGACGAGCACGTCGAGAGCCGTGAGTCCGGAGCCGACGATCAGCACGCGGCCGCCGACGCGACGGTAATCGAAGCGCCAGGGATCGGAGATGAAACCGGGATGCATTCGCATCTCGAGCGGAAAGAACGAGTCCAGCGGCGCGGGATTGCCGGTCGCAAGTACGACCGCGCGCGCGACGCAGCGTGTGCCGTCGTTCGTTTCTAGGGTAAACGTCTGACCTTCCGCGCGCGTGACGTGCGCGACTCGCTCCGGAACGTGCGCGAATCCGGGGCGCTCGAAGGCGCGGCCGGCGCACTCACCGACGTACTCACCGTAAAGCCGGCGTGAAACGAAATCCTCGGGTTGCGCCCGCGATCCGAGCCAGCGCACGAAGTGATCGGGACGCGCGGGAAAGAGGCTCATCATCCGAGCGCGGGTGTTCAAAAGGTGCTCGCCGTGCGCCGTTCCGTAGGCGGCGCCCCGGCCGGCCTCTCCCGGCTCGAAGAGCGCGAGCGAAAAGCCGGCCGGAGCGTGGTGGGCAAGATGGGCGGCGACGGCTGCACCGCAGAACCCGCCGCCGATTATAGCGACATCGCAAACTTCCGCTAGGGATTGTCGGAGCACGGCACCCTTCTAAAAAAGCTATTGCTGTTACTGATGTACTCTAGCGAACGGGAACCAGCGGCCGCCGCTCGCCAAAGACGTCGTCGTACGTGCCGGCAACGGTCTGGCAGCGATCCGACAGTTCGTCGTAGACGGCGTACTTGCGCAGCGGTGACGCGTAGACGTGCAGCGAGATCGCCGGCGCGCCCGCGGTCGCTCCGACTCGATGGAGATCGAAAGGCCCCGACCGCAGGTCGAGATCGCCCGGCTCGAGCAGGCGCGAGTCGCGGGCTTCGATGCGCGCGAAGCCCGGCCTCTCGCCGTTATCGAGCCGGATGAAGTCGTCGACCCAGAGCCTTCCTTCGAGTACCGACATCCAGCAGTGCTGTCCACCGTGATCGTGGATCGCCGAGAACGCCCCTGCCGCCCAGTTGAGCAGCACGACCTCGAAACGGCCCTCCCGATGGACGCGCGTCCGCGTGTAGGCGTTCGCCCGCGACACGAGCGGCCGGGGTAGGGTCCAAGAATCCGAGGCGGCCGAAAGCAGGCGGGCCATCTCGCGGGCGCCCCGGTCGCGAGGCGCGCGTTCCTGAAGGTCGCCGATGAGCGGTTGAAGCGTGGTCATCGCGAATGGGCTTTTGATGACTACAGTTAACTTTCCTTCCGCCTAGGGCAGCCTCAGATCTCCCACCGCGAAGAGATATGACTCCTCCGCTTGGCGCAGCGCGTAGACCGCAGTGAGCCGATCGGTCTCGGCCTGGGTGAGCCCGCTCTGCGCGTTGAGCAGGAGCGCCAGATTCGTGATGCCGGCTCGATATTGCACCTGCGTGTCGACGAGTACTTCCTGCGCGGTGCGCAGTTCCAACTCGGCTTGCACGAGCGCATCGCGCGCGCCGGTCAGGGTGCCCAGCGCCTGGCGAACGTCCGACTCGATTCCCAGTTCGGTCTGCGAGAGCGTCGCCTCTTGCAGATCCACCCCGATCGATGCCGACTCGCTCTGCGCGTTGCGCACGCCTTGATCGTAAAATGGCAGCGTCAGCGTTGCGCCGACGAAGTTGTTCGGCAGCGTACCGAGGCCGCTTCCCGGAAGGTTCGCGACCCCGGCGTTTGCGACAACACCGACCTGCGGCGAATCGAGAGTTTTCGCGGCGCGCAACGTCTGGTTCGCCGCCACCAGAGCGCGCTGCGCGCTCTGGTAATCCGGGCGAACGCTCATCGCGTGCTCGACTGCCGCATCGTACGTCGCCGGCTCGTTGGGAATCTGCGACGTGCTCGTCTCGCCTGCCGTATCCTCGGCCGGTTCGACATCGGCATTCGCGTGCAGACCCATCGTGTTAGCGAACGCCGCGAGCGCCGCGACGTCTTGCCCGCGCGTCCGCGCGACCTGCACGAGCGCTTGCGCCGTTGGAATTTGCGCGGTAGCGAGATCGACCCGCGAGGCGACGCCGGCGTCGATCTGCGCCCGGATCAGATCCTCCTGCGCCCGGTCCTGCGCGACGATTCGCAGCGCGAGCTTTACCGCGGCGCGCGTTTCGAGTGCATTGTAGTACGTCTGCGCGACGTTGAAGGCGATCTGCTGGGCCGAACGCGCGAGCGTTCCCGAGCCCGCCGACTGCGTCGCTTGCGCCGCGCGAATCTGCGCGAGCGCGTGCCCCCCGTCAAAAACCAGCTGCGCGAGCCCGACGCCGGCGAGATCCTCACTGGGTGATTGCGCCGTTGGTGCGCTCGAGCCCGCCACCGCAGAGAGCGTGCCGGTCACATTCGGTTGATGCGGCGTCTTGCTCAGTGCGACGGCGGCGCCCGTCTGCCGATAGGTATCGGTCGCGATGCGCAGTGCCGGCGAGCGTGCCGCGGCCACGGCGATAGCCTGTGCGAGCGTCACTTGTGCCGCGAATAGGAGGAACACGGAGAGAATCTCTGAGCCCTACATCGCCGCGGAGGCGACGGGCACGTCGACGAGCTGCCCGTCGAGCAATCCGACAGTGCGCTTCGCGTGGCGCGCAAAGCGTGCGTCGTGGGTGACCATGACGATCGTCGAGCCGCCTTCGTGCAGCTCGCGCAAAAGCTCCATCACGGCTTCGCCATTTTTCGTGTCGAGATTTCCTGTCGGCTCGTCGGCCAGCAGGATCGAGGGGTCGACGGCGAGCGCGCGGGCGACCGCGACGCGCTGCTGCTCGCCGCCGGAGAGTTGCGCGGGATGGTGCTTCGCTCGATGGCCGGCGTGCACGCGCTCGAGCACTTCGGCAACGCGCAACCGGCGCTCGCCGCGCGTCATCCCGCGGTAGACCAGCGGCAGCTCGACGTTCTCGGCAACACTGAGATCTCCGATCAAATTGAAGCTTTGAAAGATGAAGCCGATCTCGCGGTTGCGGATCGCGGCGCGCTCGTCGGTGCCGAGCTGTTCGACGCTGCGGCCGTTGAGCCGGTAGTTTCCCGCCGTCGGGGTGTCGAGCAGCCCGATAATCGAGAGGAGCGTCGACTTGCCGCATCCCGACGGACCTTCGATCGCGACGTACTCGCCGCGCTCGATGGTGAGGTTGATGTCGCGCAGCGCGCGCGTTTCGACCTCTTCGGTAAAATAGCTGCGGCCCAGATTCTCGAGTTCAACCAGCATCGCGACCCCTATCGTAAGTTTAGCGTCGTTTGATCAATGGAGTTCGACATATCCGAGACGATGACGGTATCGCCCGGCTCGAGCCCCGAGAGCACCGCAATGCGGTCGGACGACCCGCGGCCGAAATGCACGCGGACCCGTACGGCCGACTTTCCGCCCTCGACGACCTTGAAAAGTTCGCTTACGCTGCCTTCGTTCACACCGGCCGGCCGCGCGATCGATACCGCATTGCGGATCGAAGAGATGTAGACGATCCCGTCGACGTTCGTGTCGGCGCGCACACCGCGGGGCAGCGGCCGGGCAAAGGTGACGTCGGTGGCGACGGTGCCGTTCTCGGCGGCGGGTGCGACCCGCGCAACGCGGCCCGCGAAGACACCGTTACCGGTGTCGATACTCGCGCGCATGCCGACGCCGACGGCGTGCACGTCGCCCTCGGCAACCTGCAGCACCGCCTTGAGCGAGCTCGTATCGGCGACGTGTGCGATCACAGCATTCCCAGCGACGCTCGTTCCCGGATCGACCTCGACGCTCTGCACGATGCCGCCGGTCGCGGAGCGAACGGTAAGCGCGGCCACCTGCGCTCGATCCGCATCGAGCTGAGCTTGCGCCTGCACGACGCGCGCCTGAGCTGCGGAGACCTTCGCCCGCGCGTCGGCCGAAGCGGCACCGAGCTGCGCGGTCTGTATGCGCACATCGTTGCCGTCTTTGCGCGAGGCGATGATCGCTTGGCGATACTGTACGTCGGCAACGAGGCCGCGGCGGTGCAGCGTTGCGAGCGACTGCGCCTGCAGTGCGCTCTGCTCCATCTGCGCCTGCGCGCTGTCGAGCACGCCCTGCTGGGTCAGTTGCTCGGTACGGGCCTGCTGCTGCGCGCTCTCGAGATCTGCTCGGGCCACCGCCAGCTGCGCCTGCGCGTCGCGCGCGGCGGCGTCGAGCGACGGATTCTCCATTTGCGCAACGACCGTGCCGGGCACGACCGCGCTGCCCGGCTTAACGAAGAGCTGATCGATGAGGCCGCTCTGAGCTGCCGCCACGACGCGCACGCGATCGGGCATGAAGGTTCCCTGCGCGCTAACCGAACGCACGAGCGTTCCCTGGCGTACGACGTCGGTGACGAGCGTCGCGCGCTCGACGGTCGCGCCGGCGTGCGAGCCCGCGCCGCGCACCGCCCAGCCGACAACGATCAGCGCAACGAGCCCCGCCGCAACCGCATAGGGCCACTTCGGCAAACGCCGCGACCGCGCGCGAATGACGTCCACGTTGAGCGAACCGCTACGCGCCTACGGGAAGTAAGCGGCGCGAACGCGCCACCTCGACGAGGTGAGCCAACCGCACCGCTTCGGCTTGAGCGATCTTGCGACCCCAAGGCGTCAAGCGATAGTAACGGCGCCGCATCGCGTCGTCGTCGTTGCGTTCGATTTCGACGATCCAGCCATCGTTGGACATCTGCTTGAGTTGCCGGTAGAGGGTGCCCGGTCCGAGGCTGATCTGGCCGCCGGTCGTGGCCTCGACGGCCTTACCGATGCTGTAACCGTGGCGTTCGCCTTCGGCCAGTGCGAGCAGAATGTGAAATGCGCTGGTCGCCAACGGTAAGAGCGGTGCCGGATCCTGGCGGCGATTGAGCATCTTCACTCCCTTATAACCAAAATGGATATATCGCAACCATGATATATCCGGGATAGCCGCATTGTCAAGTACGTGCACGTTGACATCTCGAACGAATGTGGATATAGTGGCTTTCAACCTATTTGCCGTTTTCTTTTCTGCGAGGTCGGCGTGTCCTCATCAAACGATATCAACGATCTTCTTCCGTTGAGCCCGCGCGCGTTCTACGTGCTGCTCTCGCTGGCACGCGAAGAGGCGCACGGCTACGCGATCGCAAAGACGGTCGCGAAGCTCACCGGCGGCTCGGTCAGGCTGACCCCCGGCACGCTCTATCCCATCATCCGGCAGATGCTCGTCGACGCTTGGATCGTCGAACTTCCTGAGGACGGCGTCGACTCGCGGCGCAGGCGCTACCGCCTCTCGGCGCGCGGCAGGCGCATCGCCCGCGCGGAGGCGGCGCGTCTCGACGACCTCGTGCGCATGGCGCGCGATCTGGAGCTGCTCCCCGGACGCGCGACGTGAAAGGCCTGGGCCTCGTCCGGTTCGCGCTGTTCGCGTATCCAGCCGACTTTCGCGCGGAGTTTCGCGATCAAATCCTCGCCGATCTCGGCGATCAAGGCTCAGGCGCGGTGCAAGCCGCACTCGATATCGTCGTGACGGGGCTGGCGATGCGCGCCGACACGCTCGCACGCGACGTCCTGTTCGGCATCCGCCGCTTGCGCCGGCTTCCGCTCTTAGTTGCGGTCGTCATTGCTTCGTTTGCGCTGGGCATCGGCGCGAACGTCGCAGTCTTCAGCGTGCTCGACGCCGTGCTGATCAAGCCGCTCCCCTACCCGAACGCGGCGCGCCTCGCGGTCGTCGAGGATCACGATCGGCGCGGCATCGCCGGCAGCGCGCTCTCGATTCCCGACGTTTCCGATCTGCGCGCGAACACGACGGCGTTCGATGCCATCGCCGGCGAAGCGCAGGATTCGGCGGTTCTGACCGGCGCCGGCAAGCCGCGCCAGATCTTTGGCATGGACGTGAGCTGGAATTACTTTTCGGTGCTCGGATTGAAGCCGGAACTCGGGCGATTCTTCATCTCCGCCGACGGACGAACCGGCGTGCGCCGGGCGATCGTCTCCGAGCGGCTCTGGCGAACGCAGCTGGGTGCCGATCCAAATGCGATCGGCAAGAGCATCGGTTTCGACGGCGTGCCGATCGAGATCGTCGGGGTTGCGCCGAACCTGCGCGTGCCGGCGCCCGATGCCGGATCGCTCGATCGTGACGATTTCTGGGTGCCGCTGCCTAACGCGGTTCCCCCCAGTCAGCGCGGCGCGCGCTATCTCGGCGCGATCGCGCTGCTCGCACCGGGGGCGACGATGCAATCGGCTCGCGCCGACCTCGCACTCGCCTCGGCGCGGCTGGCCAAACGCTACGCGCGCAACGACGCAGGCATCGTCTTCGGCGCCGATTCGATGAGCTCGGCCTTTTTCGGCAACGTCGCCGCGGCGTTATGGACGGTCTTCGCGGCCGTCGTCGCGGTTCTGCTGATCGCCTGCGCCAACGTGGCGAACCTGCTGCTCGCCGACGCCTCGACGCGGGAGCGCGAGTTTGCGTTGCGCGCGTCGCTGGGCGCGTCGGCGGGGCGCCTGGGCGCACAGCTCTTTGCCGAGACCGGCGTGCTCGCCGCGGCGGGCGGCGCGATTGGAATTGGGCTCGCGTACGGCGGCCTTGCGCTCTTGACGGCGACGGTCTTACGAACGCTGCCGCGGATCGACTCGGTGCGGATCGACGCGGACGTTTTACTCTACGCCGTTGGGCTCGTGGCGGCGGTCACGATACTCTCGGGCATGTGGCCGGTCGCGGCGCTCGCCCAGAAGCGGTTATCGGGTGTGCTCGAAGCCGCGGGCCGCAGCGCAGACCGCTCGGCGGGAGCGCTCTTGCGCTCGACGCTCGTCGTTGTGGAGCTCGCCGTCACGCTCGTGCTCGTCGTACTCTCCGGCCTCACCGTGCGCAGCTTCTACGTGGTGACGCACCCGGATCTGGGGGTGCGAACTCAAGGCGTGCTGGTGAGCGAAGCGATTGGGTTGCCGTCCACGCGATACCGCCGGCTGCCGGCACGCCTGCGCTTTGCCGATTCTCTACTCGAAGGTGCCGGCACGATTCCCGGCGTCAAGGACGCAGCGCTCTCGGTTTCATATCCCCTCTCCGAAGTCATCGTGACCTTCACGGTCGGCATCGCCGGCAAGACGTACCCGATCGACGATCAGCCCGACGCGCACCTCAACGCCGTGACGCCGGCCTACTTCCGCATTCTCGGTCTGCCACTGCTGCACGGGCGCACGTTCTCGAGCGACGATAACGGCGGCTCGCAGCGCGTCGCGGTCGTCAACGAGGTGTTCGTCCGCAAGTATCTGCGCGATCGCGACCCGATCGGCACGCGCTTACGAATCTCCGGGTGGAACGGCGCTCCGCGATCGACCGCAACGATCGTCGGGGTCGTGGCCAACGAGCAGCAGCGCCTCAGCCGCCCCGCACCCCCGATGTACTATCTTCCCTTCGCGCAGGTCGGACCCAACGTGCTCGACGTCGTCGTTTCGAGCCAGACGCTCACCACGCAAGCGCTGAATCGGGCGTTGGATCGGGTGGTCGCGCAGGCAGATCCGCTGATCGTCAGCCCGCACGTCTACACGATTTCGGAGCTGATCGGCGACGCGGCCTCGACGCCGCGTTCCTCTGTTGTTTTACTCGGCTCGCTCGCCACGGTCGCGTTCTTGCTCGCACTTTCGGGCGTCTTCGGTGTGGTTTCGTTCAGCGTAACGCAGCGTTATCGCGAGTTCGGCGTCCGCCGCGCCTTGGGCGCGCGCGCACGCGACGTGCTCGGCGACGTCATGCGCCGAGCGCTCTTCGTCAGCACGCTCGGCATCGCGCTCGGAACGACAATTGCGACCGTCGCGGTGCGCGCGATCGCGCCCCAACTCGACGGCGTCTCCCCCTTCGATCCGCTCACCTTCGCAACCGTGATCGCGCTCCTGCTTGGCTGTGCGGGCGCCGCCGCGCTGCTGCCGGCGCTGCGCGCGACGCGCGTCGATCCGGCGCTAGCGCTGCGCTACGAATAGTTCATTCGTGCCGTAAAACGGCGACGGGATCGGTTCGCATCGCGCGGACGGCCGGGACGAGCGCCGCGCCGAATGCGGTAACCGCTAACGTGAGTGCGACCACAACGAATGTCGGCGGATCGAAGGGGGAGACGCGGTAGAGCAGGGTCGAGATCGCAGCCGCGCTCGCTGCCGAGAGCAGGATCCCGAGCAGCGTCCCGGCGGCGAAAAGCAACGCAACCTGCACGAAGACGCTCGAGGCTATCGTCCAGCCCTTCGCACCGAGCGCGCGGCGAATGCCGAACTCTCGAGCCCTCCGGCCAACGGTGTAGGTCACGACGCCGTAGGTGCCAAGACCGGCCAGCAGGAGTCCAACCAGCGCCATGAAGCCTAACATCTGGGCTGCAGTCGACGCGCTGGAGCGGCGATCCGCAATATAGGTTGCATACGAAGCAACCTGCCGCGCAGGAAGCTCGCGATCGACGGAACGGATCGCCTGCGAGATCTCCGTGCCCGTCTGCGCATTGCCGGCATGAGTGCGCGCGACGATTTGGAACGTCGGCTGCGCGTCTTGAAAGAATGGGACGATCACTTGCGGCGCCGGCTCCGCGGTGAGCGCCTCCATCTTGAAATCGTCGACGACGCCGACGATCGTACGCCCCCACGCCGGATTAGCACCGTAGGCAATCACGATGCGCCGGCCGATCGGATTTTCGCTTGGAAAGTTCTTGCGTACGAAGCCTCTGGTCACGATGGCAACGGGTGCCGTCCGTTCATTGTCGCGGTCGCCGATGAGGCGGCCCTGCAGGAGGTGAAGGCGCAGCGACTGCAGGCCGCCGGCCGTCACTGCGTTGTACTCGACGATCTGATTCTGTTTGCGATCGACGGGGCGCCCGGCGATGCGATAGCTTTCAGCGTTGTAGTTTACGCCCGACAGGGGCGTCGACACCATCAGCCCGGGCGACTGAAGATCCGGTAGAGCTTGCAGCCGCGCGAGCAGCGCGTGCGCGAATGCCAACTGCGAGGCCGGCGTCGCGTAGCGCCGCAGCGGCAGAAGTACTTCGCTCGTGGCTACCACGCCGTCGTAGTCGAAGCCGACGTCGATCGACGAAATGGCGATGAAGCTGCGCACGAGCAACGCCGACCCGGTCACCAGCGTCAACGCGAGAGCGAGCTCGAGCACCACCGCCACCGAGCGCGTGAGCTTTCCGCCCGAGCCCGAGAAACGCGGCGAGCCGAGCATGAGCGCCGGCAGCGTGCCGATGCCGATCGCGCACGCACAGGTTACCCCGAGAGTGAAGAGCACGACGAGCGGACTGACGTGGAGTCCGACGATTCGCGGCAGATCGAAGCCGAATGCCGGCACCACGCGCACGAGCAGCGCGCAGAGCACGAGGCCGACGGCGCCCCCGGCCGCCGCAAGCACCGCGCTCTCGACGAAAAGCTGACCGACCAGCCGCCGGCGCGAGGCGCCAACGGCAAAGCGAATCGAAAGCTCGCGCTCGCGGTCGGCGATGCGCCCAAGCAGGATGTTGGAGACGTTCAAGCACGCGATCAACACGATTCCGACGACGGCAGCGACCGCAATCCCGAGCATCAGCCGCGCCGCGCCGAAGAGCTGCTCGCTCATCGGCAACACGTGCTGCGCGAGATTTGCATTAGCAATCGGATATCGCGCTCGTAATAATGCCCCGACCCGATCCATGTCGGCAGCGGCCGCCTGCGACGAGACGCCGGCGCGCAGGCGCGCGACCGTGATTAGGTAGTGAGAGTCCCGCGGCGAGGCGTCGTTGGCCAACGCGCGATAGACGTCGATGGCATATCCCCCAAGCGACGACGCCCGCGGCATGATGAAATTGTTCGGCAGCACGCCGACGATTCGATACGAGACATCGCTAAGCGAAAGGGTCGCGCCGAGACCGGCCGGCCT
>DATAQH010000139.1:0-3262 GCA_036264815.1 Candidatus Cybelea sp. | reverse complement strand
CATACGCCCGAGTTACGTCGAGTTCTGGAACGGACGCCCCAATCGCATGCACGAACGCATCGCATACACCCTCAGCGAAGATCGGTGGATCGCGGGCCTGCTCCAGCCCTAGCGCCAAGCGTCAAAGCGGAACTCCAGCATGCATCGCTTAACACCAGAGTCCGGGATGGCTCCGCGCAAAATCATGGTCCTCGGCTCGGGACCGATCGTCATCGGTCAAGCCGCGGAGTTCGATTACGCGGGCGTACAAGCGTGCCGCGCGCTTCGCGAGGAGCACCACCGCGTCGTACTCGTGAACTCCAACCCGGCGACGATCATGACCGATCCGGAAATCGCGGACGCGGTGTACTTGGAACCGCTCACCGCCGCTTCGGTGGAAGCGATCATCGCCCACGAACGGCCCGATGCACTGTTGCCGACGCTCGGGGGACAGACGGGCTTGAACCTCGCGATCGAACTCGACGAAGCCGGCGTGTTGGAACGCTATGGCGTGGAACTGCTCGGCACGCCGGTCAACACGATACGCTTGGCTGAAGATCGCCAGCTGTTCAAACTCAAGATGCAAGAGATCGGCGAGCCTGTCGCTCATAGCGAGATCGTCACGGACATCGAGCAGGGCGTCGCCTTTGCGCACGGTGCCGGCTATCCACTCGTGGTGCGTCCTGCGTACACGCTCGGGGGTACCGGCGGCGGCATCGTCGAGAACGAAGCGGAACTGCGCGAAACGCTGGACGCCGGCCTCAACGCGAGCCTCATCCACCAGGTGCTTTTGGAGACGTCGTTGCTCGGGTGGAAGGAGATCGAGTACGAAGTCTTGCGCGACGGCGCCGACAACTGCATCGTCGTCTGCAACATGGAGAACATCGATCCCGTCGGCGTCCACACCGGAGATTCGATCGTCGTCGCTCCGTCGCAGACGCTCTCGGACCTCGAGTATCAAATGCTGCGCAGCGCCAGCATCAACGTCATTCGCGCACTCGACGTGCAGGGCGGCTGCAATATCCAGTTTGCGCTCCACCCGGCCAGCAGCGAGTACGCGATCATCGAAGTGAACCCGCGCGTTTCGCGCAGCTCGGCGCTAGCGTCCAAAGCGACGGGCTATCCGATCGCCAAGATCTCGACGCGCATTGCGCTGGGGCAACGCCTCGATCAAATCGAGAACCCGGTCACCGGGGTAACGAAGGCCGCCTACGAACCGACGCTCGATTACGTCGTAGTCAAGATTCCGCGCTGGCCGTTCGACAAGTTCCCGATCGCCGACACGCTGATCGGAACGCAGATGAAGTCGACGGGCGAAGCGATGGGGATCGGGCGAAGCTTTCGCGCGGCGCTGCTCAAAGCGGTGCGCGGCCTGGATCTCAATCGTGAGACGCTGACCGGACCTCTGCGCGAGTGGAGCGACGGCGAGCTCGAAGCGGTCGTCGCGCGGCCGACACACGAGCGCCTCTTCGCCGTCTGCGAGTTGCTCGCGCGCAGTGCGGACCGCCGCGCGACGATCGAGCGGATCGTCGAACTTTCGGCGATCGATCGCTTCTGGCTCCACGAATTCGCCGAGCTCGTCGAGCTGGAGCGCCGCGCGCGCGACGGCAATGTCGAGCCGGCGGAGCTGCTCGCCTCCGGATACTCGACCGCAAGCTTCGGCGGACGGACCAACGGCGAGGCCCGCGCCTTTCGCATGGTAGACACCGCGGCGGCCGAATTTCCCGCAAAGTCGCCCTACTACTATCTCTCGCGCGGGGAGCAGGACGAGATGCGTGCGACCCCCGCGGAAGCGGTCGTCGTCGTGGGGAGTGGGCCGATTCGCATCGGACAAGGCATCGAGTTCGACTATAGCTGCGTGCACGCGGCCTGGGCGCTGCGCGCCGCCGGCCGCTCGCCGGTCGTCGTCAATAACAACCCCGAGACGGTCTCGACGGATTTCGACATCTCCGATACGCTCGTTTTCGAGCCGCCCGGCGCCGATGAGGTCGAGGCGGCCTATCGCGCGACCAATGCGTGCGGCGTCATGCTCGCGTTCGGCGGACAGACGGCGATCAATCTCGCCGGCGAACTGGCGCGCCGGGGCGTGACGATCGTTGGAAGCGATCGCAAGTCCCTGGATATGGCGGAGAACCGAGAACAGTTCGACGCGGCGCTTTCGCGCTTGGGCGTCGCCCGCCCGCAAGGAAAGGCCGCGCGCAGCTTCCGTGAAGCTCGCGTAATCGCGCGCGAGTTGGGTTTCCCCGTCTTAGTGCGCCCGTCGTTCGTGCTTGGCGGCCGCGCGATGGAGATCGTATACAACGAGGCGCAGCTGGCGGCATACGCCGAATCCGCGCCGCCGATCTTGCCGGAGGCGCCGCTGCTGGTCGATCGCTACCTTCGCGGCCTCGAGGTCGAGGTCGACGCCGTCTTCGACGGTGAAGACGTGCTGATTCCGGGGGTCTTCGAGCACATCGAGCGCGCCGGAGTCCATTCGGGCGACTCGATCAGCGTCTATCCCGTTCAAGTTACCACGCCCGCGATGGAGCGGCGCGTCGCGGAGGTAACGCACGCGATCGCGCGAGAGCTCGGCATCCGCGGACTGATCAACATTCAGTTCGTCGTGCACGACGGCGGCCTCTATATCATCGAGGCGAATCCTCGCGCGAGCCGCACGGTCCCGATCATCCAGAAAGCAACCGGCATCAACCTCGTGGCTGCCGCGACCCGAATCGCGCTCGGCGAGCGGCTGCGGGATATGGAGTACGGCGTCGGCTTGCAGCCGCACGTTCCGTACGTCGTGGTGAAAGTGCCGGTCTTCTCGTTTTCGAAGATGCGCGGCGTCGAAACGATCTTGGGTCCGGAGATGAAGTCGACCGGCGAGGTCTTGGGAATCGACGAAAGTTTCGGCGGCGCGCTGCGCAAAGGTTTTCTCGCGGCCGGTATCCGGCTGCCGGGAAGCGGTGCTCGCGTCCTCGCCTCGATCGCCGACGAGAGCAAGGAGGAATCGGTCCCCGTACTCCGCGCCTACGCCGAGCTTGGGCACCGCCTCGTCGCGACGCCGGGCACGCACGCGCTGCTCGCAGCGGCCGGCATCGAGAGCGAGCGGGTCAACAAGATCGCCGACGGGTCGCCGCACGTCGTCGACATCATCGCCTCGCGCGCGGTCGATTTGGTGATCAACGACGCGAAGGGAGCCAGGGAAATCACCGATGACTACAAGATTCGCAGGGCCGCGGTCGAAGCGAGCATTGCGTGTTTGACGAGTTTAGATACGGCGCGGGCGCTGGCGGAGGCGCTCGCA